>JABDIQ010000279.1 GCA_013003655.1 Winogradskyella sp.
GTGAGTAGTTGTTAAATGAAATACCAAAATCCTCAAAAGATTGCTTTATTATGGCATGGTATTTATCTACAATATCTTGTGGCGACACGCCTTCTTTTTTTGCCTTAATCGTAATTGGTACACCATGCTCGTCACTACCACAAACAAAAAGCACATCATTACCAGTTAATCTCAGATACCTTGCGTAGATATCTGCAGGCACATAAACACCTGCTAAATGACCAATATGAATAGCTCCATTTGTATAAGGTAACGCAGCGGTTATAGTATAGCGATTAGGCATAATCTTTATTTTAATTGCAAGGCACAAAAGTACATAATATAAAGGCTATTTAGAAAAAAAATGTACATTTACAAAAAGCACTTTTTAATGAATTTGAACAGTAAAATAGTTTTATTTTTTCTTCTCATTGTATTAGATGTGCAAGTACAATTATTCGCTCAAAATAGAACGCAAAACACCTATGATATGGTTTCAGAATTAAAACAACCGCCGTTTCTAAAAGCAGGAGATACAGTTGCTATCTTGGCGCCTTCTGGAATTTTAAAAAGTAGAGAAGGTGAAGTGCAATGGGCTAAGAATTTATTGAAAGATTGGGGACTTTTTGTAAAAGTAGGAGAACATGTATTTAATAAGAATGATCATTTTGCAGGTACTGATGAAGAACGATGCGAAGATTTTCAAAAAGCATTAGACGATCCGAGTGTAAAAGCCATTTGGAGCGCAAGAGGTGGCTATGGAACCGTAAGGATTTTAGACAAATTAGATTACACAAGATTTAAAGAAAATCCAAAATGGATTATTGGCTATTCTGATATTACGGCACTTCATAATCAAATACACAATCTTGGATTTCAATCACTGCATGCACTTATGTGTGTAAGTCTTACTAAAGATCTCAACGAGATACAAGAAACGGTAAGCACCTTTAAGTTGGCGTTATTTGGCAAGCCGCTTAATTATGTATTAGAAGGCTCTAACTACAATAGAGAAGGGATAGCTACAGCACCTTTAGTAGGTGGGAATCTTACGATGTTACACACCATGTTGGGTTCTAAAACGTCTATAAATACCGCAGGAAAAATTTTATTTATTGAAGAGATTGGAGAATACAAATACCATATTGATAGAATGTTGCAAAGCTTAAAAC
>JABDIQ010000297.1 GCA_013003655.1 Winogradskyella sp.
GGATAATACGCTAAATCTAAGGTGTTAATTACAGATGTATTGCCTTGTACAATATCCACTTGCGGAAAGATCTCTTCAATAAAAACACGACGCGTGTATAGATTTGATATATCATCATCGCTTATACCGCCTGGTCTTTGGCTTCCATAAAAAATAGGATCAATTGTATACCAGTTTAAGAAAGCTCTTCCGTAACCACTTTCAATACCATTATCGCTATTTCCAGGAATATTAGGTGGTAACTCTGCTGGTCTACTGGCAAGAAACCAAGACAAAGGCGATAGGAGATCTATGGCGCCTTGAGTCCCTTCAAAATCATCAATATAAGCTGTAGCTTCACCGTTAAAATCCGTTCCTTTTGGTGCGCCTGGTGCTAAATAGGCAAATTCTCCTCTAACCGATAGGTTTGAAGGCACATCTGTATCAATATTTGGTAATTTATTAACTAGTCTTGTTAGGAACGGTACTTCAGTAGAAAAGTTTCCATTGAGTCCAAAAATAGTGTTGTTTATTGGTTCAGAATTAAAATTGGCTTTTTGTGTAATTGGCCGTTCATTAAGATTTAATAACGTTGCTCCTAATACAAAGTTTTCATTGAATTGGTGCTCTACATTCAATCCTGTAAATCGTCTGGTTTGCTGTCCGAAAACGGCATTATTTTCTACGGATACGTTTATGGGTGTATTTGATGCTTTAAGTGCTTCATCTAAAATTTGTACACGCCCAAGCTGGTAATTGACCTGATAGTCAATACCTTCGACAAGGACTCTTCCTCCTGCGGTAACTCTTACTGAGCCTCGCGGCACGTTAAATGCACCAATAGGAATACCATCACCACCTGAGCTTTTAAATCTTCCTTTAATTTGAAACTTATTTTTTTCAGCCTCATCTAAAGCTTGCGTCTTAGTGGATTTATATAACAGGTCGTACACGTACTTTTCCTGATTTGGATTTGTATAAATGTCCTGTTCGTATTCGTTTTCATTATTGTTTGGATTGCCGTCATCGTCCAAAACATCAAATAAATACCTTCCAAAAGGTTCGGCCTTTGTAAATATAATTTTACCGTTTTGCGTAATGACCGTTATACCAGGTACATAATCAAAAAATCCATCACCATTCTGCTGCGGATCATTATTAAAATTTAATCGGTCTAAATGAAAGAGTCTTATTAGTGGTGTTTCGTTAATGGCAGTATCGTCTGATGTATCTAAGGGTGTATTATTCTCAAACGGTGGAAAGGTAGTATTTTCAACCGGTAGAATATAATTTACTGGTGATGCTTCGGTATAAAAAATATTAAGTCTGAAGTCTTCTCGTTCTAATTGAAAAGCACCTGTGTCATAAATATTCTTCATCATTAAATCCCAAATCGGCTGTTCAACTGCAGTGACTGCACTTTTAAGCATTTTTAAGATAAGACTATTGTTGTTGATTTGTTGATTTCCGTTAGCACCAGTTGAAACTCCTGTGGCATCAACACCATCGTTGGCAAACTCACCAACCTGAAATACTTCGCCTCCAAAGGTATACTGAAAGGCTACAGCCAGGACCTCATCATTTAGCAATCTTTGGTTTAATGAAATATAGCCCAACTGAGTGTTTAAAATATAATCTTGCCCTTCAATAAGTTTACGAGCACTTTCTAACTTACCATAATCAAACCCTTCATTTACAGGAACAGTTACACCGTTGGGTTCTACTGTTGTAATATCCCTTACAGCATCCGTTAACACTGATCCTGGCCCACCAATATTAGTTGGGTCTAGGTCATTATTATTATTTTTAGGTAAGGCGCCAGGAAAATTGACAAATCCTGGAGGTGGGTTATTAAGTCCTATTCGTTCTGATTCTCCTAAATCCTGAAATGCAACAACGTTTCTTACGTTCTGTGTTTGGTTATTTCGGTTTGTCACCCATACTTCTATTCGGGTAATCTGTACATTAGTATTTATAAACGGATATTGCAATAAGGCCTCGTCATAATTCTCTCTAAAATATTGGGCTAGGAAGAAGTGCCTGTTCTCATCATAATCTCGTGCAAAAAATTCAAACTCTTCCAAGGTTCCACCACCTTGAGCAACTACAGATCTAGATTGCGACTGCTGTTCAGAAAAAACAGCGGTGACCGTAGTTTTACCAAATTGTAATTGTGTTTTTACACCAAACAAGCTTTGTGCACCTGTAATTAAAGAACTATTGAGTGGCATGTTAACATTACCAACTTCAATTTTTCGTACGATGTCATCTTCGGTTGGTGTGTATTCTAGTTTTACTAAATTCTGAAAATCGAATGTAGACTCGGTATCATAATTTGCGGTTACTTGGAGACGAGTACCTACCTTACCCAACATACTTAAACTAATACGTTGGTCAAAATCAAAAGTAAAATTAGTTCTGTTCCTAGGTGAGAATGATGGATTATCTTGTCTTGAAAATAACACACCCAAATCTATCTCAACAGATCCTTGCGGAATTACTTCAATGGTATTACCGCCAAATAGTGTTTCAAAGAAACCAGAGTTAACATAGAATTCTGGCAAAAGATTTTTTTGTTCCTCTTCAGATCCTTCTTTTTGTCCTGCCGCCGCATCTATCTTTTGCTTATAATAGGCTTTTAGATTCTCTTGAATGATGAGTTGTTCAAACTCTTTACGTGTTAGAATCAGTGGATAATTAATATTGAAATTTCCTATTTTTTCTGTATAGATATAACGATCTAATATAGGATCATAGGTGTATTTTGACACTATGCTATTAGGGTTAGCCATTTTTATGGTACCTAATGAAAATCCTGTTTTTATGCTGTCCTGTTCTTCAGGTGTTTGTTGCGCAAATACTAAACCGCCACATAATAAAACCACTATGATAAGGTATGGTCTTATACTAAGTTTAAAATGATCCGTGTTGGTCAATTTCAATGGTATTATAAGTTTTTTAGAGCTTCTTTGATGATGACCTCAACAGGTGCATCTGGTTGATTAACTACTATTTTATCAATGGCCTTTTCAGCTTGCTTTTTATTGAAGCCTAAAACCTCTAATGCAGATAACGCTTCATCTTTATGAGTATTGCTTTGAGATACGGAAAGTTCTTCAATACCGTAAATTTTTAAAACTTTATCCTTTAAATCAATGATAACGCGTTGTGCCGTTTTAGCTCCAATGCCTTTTATAGATTGAATTAGTGCCACATTACCTGACGCAATACCTTCTTTTATTTGATCTGGATCTAAGGAGGATAGCATAGCGCGAGCAATGCTAGCACCTATACCACTTACAGATATAAGTAATCTAAATAGCTCACGTTCTACTTTAGTTGAAAACCCATAGAGCGTATGTGAATCTTCTCGTACCTGTAAATGTGTGTATAATTTTAAGTTTTCCTGATCAGGAATTTGTGAAAATGTATGCAGTGAAATGTGAAGATGATAGCCTACACCATTACAATCTATAATAACATCTGTAGGATTTTTTTCAACAAGTTTGCCCTCTAAGTGCGCAATCATTTAGTTAGTTAAGTTAGTCTCTCAAATGTAATAAAATTATTTACATCTAGCCTAGTAACCGGCAATCGTATTACAATTGCCTTTTTTCTTTTTCTTGAGCATCTATTACGGCAATAGCAGACATGTTTACAATCTCGTCTACACTTGCATCTAATTGTAAGATATGTACTGGTTTACGCATACCCATCATAATAGGTCCAATTGATTCCGATTTATTCAATTCTTTAAGTAATTTGTACGTGATATTAGCTGAATCTAAATTAGGGAATACCAACGTATTTACCTTACGCCCGGCTAGTTTTGAAAACGGAAAAATATCCTGAAGCATTTTAGAATTTAAGGCAAAATCTGCTTGCAATTCACCATCTATAACCATTTCTGGATAATGTTCGTGTAGATATGCCACTGCGTCATTCACTTTGGATGCGTTGGGATTAAGCGACGAACCAAAATTCGCATAAGACACCATGGCCATTACAGGCTCCATGCCAAATAACTTCACTGTTTTGGAAGTCATCCTAGCGATGGTCACTAGATCTTCTGTGGTTGGATTAATGTTAATTGCCGTATCACTTAAAAACATTGGGCCTCGTTGCGTGAGTAAAATGTTAGTAGTGGCTATACGGGTTGCACCTTTTGCCATACCAATTAACTCTAACATTGGTTTTACAACCGAAGGATAACTTCTAGAATATCCCGAAATAAGAGCATCGGCATCACCTTCATTGACCATCATAGCAGCAAAATAATTTCGCTCTCGCATTATCTTTTGTGCAGAATATTGTGTTACACCATCTCGCTTGTTGGCTTTCCAATAGGCTTCAGCATAACGATTTTTCCGTTCTAATTCTTCATCTGATTTAGGGTCTATAATAGATATATCTGCATCAAAATCTAATTCTTTCATGAGTTCTTCAATGACTTCCTTTCTACCCAGTAATATTGGATAAGCAATACCTTCATCATGAACAATCTGAGCAGCTTTTAAAACATCTAAAGAATCAGCCTCTGCATAAACTACTTTCTTAGGATTTGTTTTTGCCCTGTTCAATAAAAGTCTAACTAATTTATTATCAGCGCCTAATCGCTCTAAAAGAGAGTTTTTGTATCGGTCCCAATCCTCAATAGGTTCTTGTGCAACACCGCTTTCTATGGCAGCTTTGGCAACTGCTGGTGGTACGTGCCCTATTAAGCGAGGATCAAAAGGTTTAGGAATAATATAGTCCTTTCCAAAGGTGAGTCGCATTTCTCCATAGGCAACATTAACCTGCTCTGGAACTGGTTCTTTGGCTAATTCTGATAGCGCTTTCACAGCTGCCATTTTCATTTCCTCATTGATCTTAGTGGCTCTAACATCTAGAGCGCCTCTAAAAATAAATGGGAAACCTAACACATTATTTACTTGATTTGGATGATCACTTCGGCCTGTGGCCATAATGATATCATCACGTGTGTCAATGGCTAATTGATAGCTGATCTCTGGATCTGGATTAGCCATGGCAAACACTATCGGGTCTTTTGCCATTGATTTTAACATCTCTGGACTTACAATATTTGCCATAGAAAGACCGATGAATACATCGGCTTTTTTCATGGCTTCATCCAAGGTATCTATTTTGCGAGATGTTGCAAATTCTGCTTTTTCTGTAGATAGATTATCACGGTCTTTTCTGATGACCCCTTTACTATCTAGCATCACAATATTTTTATCTAAAGCGCCGAATGCTTTATAAAGTCTGGTACAGGAAATTGCTGCTGCACCTGCTCCACTCACCACAATCTTAACTTTATCAATCTTTTTGTTAGCAAGCTCTAATGCATTAAGTAGTGCTGCCGCAGAAATAATTGCCGTTCCATGCTGATCATCATGCATTAACGGAATGTCTAATTCTTCCTTTAATCGACGCTCTATCTCAAAGGCTTCAGGTGCTTTTATATCTTCTAGATTGATACCTCCAAAAGTTGGTGCAATCATTTTAACGGTTTGAATAAATTCATCAACATTCTCGGTATCAACTTCAATATCAAAAACATCAATATCAGCAAAAATCTTAAAGAGTAAACCCTTTCCTTCCATTACTGGTTTAGATGCCTCAGGACCTATATTTCCTAATCCTAAAACGGCAGTTCCGTTAGAAATTACAGCTACTAAATTACCTTTGGTAGTGTATTTATAAACGTTATTTATGTCTTTCTCTATCTCTAAACATGGATGTGCTACTCCTGGTGAATAAGCGAGAGATAGATCTCGTTGTGAGGCGTGTTTTTTAGATGGAACTACCCTTATTTTTCCGGGAGTTGGTTTGGCGTGGTAAAGTAATGCTTCCTTTCTTTTGCTATCCGTACTCATAGTATTACATTTATTAAAGTGCCAAAGATAAGTAATGTATCATGTATTTTTAATCTTTGAGAAACTTAATGTTGCGTTTTAATCCTTCAAATTTGGTTCGTTTTACTGCTGAATTTTTAAAGACTTTTTTGAATGTATCTTCTGTGATTTCATCCCACTCTTTTTTAGTTATGGATAGTAAATCTGGATGCGGATTAAAAAGTGGTTCGTTATGCGCCTTAGAAAACCTATTCCATGGGCACACATCTTGACAAACATCACAACCGAACATCCAGTCATCAAATTGTCCTTTGAATTCAGATGGAATATTGTCCTTTAGTTCTATAGTAAAATACGATATACACTTACTACCATCAACAACATAAGGTTCTACAATGGCTTCTGTTGGACAGGCATCAATACAGGCCGTACATGTGCCACAGTGATCCGTAACTGGTGTATCATAATCTAATTCCAAATCTATAATCAACTCGGCAATGAAATAAAACGACCCAACTTGTTGGGTTAATAAATTGCTATGTTTTCCTAACCAACCTAAGCCAGATTTTGCAGCCCATGCCTTGTCTAATACAGGAGCTGAATCCACAAAAGCGCGTCCGTGAACATCACCTATTTCATCTTTTATATACCGTAGCAAGGATTTTAATTTATCCTTAATTACAAAATGATAATCGGTTCCGTAGGCGTATTTTGAAATTTTATAAGATGACTCATTTTGAGTTTCTGATGGGAAATAGTTGAGAAGTAAGGAGACTACACTTTTAGAGTCTGGAACAAGTAATGTTGGGTCTAATCGCTTATCGAAATGATTTTCCATATAACGCATTTCGCCATGCATATTCTTATTTAACCATGCTTCTAGGCGAGGTGCTTCTTCTTCTAAGAATTCTGCCTTGCTTATGCCACAAGATAAAAAACCGAGGCGTTTGGCTTCGGTTTTAATAAGTTCTGTGTATTTGGCTTTATTAGTTATCAAAACAAACCACCTTGTATTGTTCCTTTAATTCTGCCAAGATGTTTATATGCTTGTTCTGTAACTTCACGACCTCTTGGTGTTCGCATAATAAACCCTTGCTGTATTAAAAAAGGTTCATAAACTTCTTCAATAGTTTCAGCACTTTCGCTTACTGCTGTTGCCAATGTTGTAATACCTACAGGTCCTCCTTTAAACTTATCGATGATGGTGGTGAGTATTTTATTATCCATTTCATCTAAGCCATGCTTATCTACATTTAAAGCTTCTAGTGCAAACTTGGCGATTTTAATATCAATTTTTCCATTGCCTTTAATCTGGGCAAAGTCTCTCACTCGTCTTA
>JABDIQ010000307.1 GCA_013003655.1 Winogradskyella sp.
TTAAATACGCTCAGAGCTAAATCATTAAAGTCCTTAGCAGTATTTATTTTAAAAATAGATGATGTGTCTATCATGATGCAAAAGTATGTAAAATAAAAAAGCGCTACCATGTGGTAACGCTTTCCTAATAACATAAATTACACTTAATTAATGATCAACTTCTTAGTGGCTGAGGCATTATTTTGTGTGATTTTTACAAAATAAACTCCTGCATTTAATTCAGAAACATTAATTGAATTATTGGCAACTATCAATTGTTTTACTTTTTTACCCAGAACATCAAATACTTGCACATTCATAACTTCATTAGTAGACGTTGAAATGTTAACTAACCCAGTATTAGTTGGGTTCGGGTAAAGTGAGAACGACGTTTGATTAAATTCATCATTCGACAAAGTAATATCCGACATACTTCTTACATAAATTTGTGCGGTTCCATTAAATTCACCAGTTATTGCAACCAGAGAAAGTAATTCAGATGAAGGAATTATCGCACCAATATAATCTGCTCCAAAGAAGTCCGTTCGTTTTACAATTGTATTAGCACCATCTGTAACATTGTAGTTAGTGCCCGTACTAAAAGTTGCAGAACCATTTCCATCTACAAAAGTAACACTGGATAGCTCTATTAATTCAGATTCATAATCATCAATATTTGAATTTAATTGAGGAATAGTTACGACTTGTGGAACAACAGGGTTTCCAAATGATGTAACTACTCCAGAATCTGCCGTAGGAAGAAATCTTAAAACACCATTCACAATTTCAGTGCCACCCTTTAATCCTGAAACATTATCACCTACAGAGTATGGTGAAATTCCAGATTCAGAACCATCCTCAGTAATTAATATACCCGCAATATTATTATCTTGAACCCAATGCCTATTATTAAATCCATCAGTGTGAGTTACTAAAACGTTTCCAGTAATTTCGTAATACCCACCATCACCATTTGTTGTAACGTCAGCTCTTAAGTCTGCAATATCTGTAACTACAGTATAACTTGGAATAATAACCGTAAGTGTATATTCAACTGCCGGTACGATTGGTACACCAGATGGGTCTACTAATTGAGCGAAAAGGCTATAGGTGTTGCCAGCTACAAGACCATTAACTGCTGTTTCAGTACCATCTGTAGTAAAAATATCTCCACTATCAACTATATTGTTTCCTGCATCTTTCACTTCCCATTTTATATAACCATCTCCACCAGGTGGAACAGCGACGGTAAAATTACTAGTTGTAAAATCGATTGTGGCATCATTGGCTGCCTCTGGTGTTGTTGTTAATACACCACCACTTGCAGGGGCGTCTGTTAATGTTAGGGTAGGTATGGCAATATAATCTTCAATTATTCTTATATTATCAAAAGCGACATCTTCATCACCTGCACCAAGGCCATCGACGACCAATCTTACGTCAATTAAGGAGCCAGTTCCTAAACTAGATGTAAATTCTGTAAAGGTTGGGGTTAATTCTAAACCATCACCTAATCCATCAAGATTTGTATCTTGTGAAGGTGTTGAAACATTAAATCCAGAGGTTGCAGTTGTTGCAAATTGTAGTATTTTGGTGAATGTCCCTGAGTTATCATAGTCAACTTCAATATAGAATAAATCTCCACCATCCCAATCGAAATTGCCATCAGATGGCGCATCCTCAGCTATTAGAACAGCCAACGTAAGATTTGAAAATGTGGATATATCAATATCATCAAAAAGCAAGAATTGAACATCATTTCCTGCTCCACATTCTGTTGCATCCACATCTTGAGCAGCAAAAAAGAAGGAACCATCGCCACCACTAACTTGGTAAGAGCTGCTTATGTCCGTCCCATCGGTTCTAGTGAAAAAATCTCCAAAACCATCATTACAATTAATCGAAGCAGTTCCAGAATTTCCAGTTTCAAATGACTCTTGGAAGACTGTTGTTTGTCCAAATGAAAAGAGGGTTAGTATTAAACTAAAAAATAAAAAGTAAAGTTTTTTCATGATTGTTTAAATTAAGTTAGACTATAAATATAAGAATAAATCAAAATAATCTAGGAAGATTAACTGTCATTAATTGCATATTTACGTAAACTTAACATCAAAAAATTAGTAGTATAAGTAACCACAAAAAAGTAGTTCTAAATATTTAATAATAGATGCTTTCAATGTTAGGGAATTGTTACCAATGCAATATAATTATTAACTAAACGAGATAAACTTTATATTTACTTTTTGTAAATAATAGGTTCGGTGAAAAAAAAAGATATAAAAATATTATTGGTTGACGATGAGCCAGATATCTTAGAAATAGTTGGTTACAATCTTTCCTCATCAGGATACAATGTCATAACAGGTGATAACGGAAAGGAAGCCATAGAAAAAGCGCAAAAGCATAAGCCTCATTTAATTATACTAGATGTAATGATGCCCGAGATGGACGGTATAGAGGCGTGTGAAAAATTACGCGAACTTCCTGAGGCCAAAGATAGCATCATTGTTTTTTTAACCGCACGTGGCGAAGACTACTCGCAAGTAGCAGGCTTTGATGCAGGTGCGGATGATTATATTACCAAACCTATTAAACCAAAAGTCTTAATTAGTAAAGTAAAAGCTTTACTTAGACGCCTTAAAGAAGACGATGATACTCAGGAAGGTATATTAAAAATAGGCTCACTAGTTATTAATCGCGAAGAATATAAAATCACCAATAAAGGGAAAGAAATAATCTTACCTCGAAAAGAGTTTGAATTGCTATCTT
Organism: Winogradskyella sp.; assembly: GCA_013003655.1. GTDB lineage: Bacteria > Bacteroidota > Bacteroidia > Flavobacteriales > Flavobacteriaceae > JABDIQ01. Next base: position 2,749 of record JABDIQ010000307.1, read on the forward strand.
TGTTAGCAACCAAGCCTAATAAGGTATTTAAAAGAGAAGAAATTTTAGATAAAGTGTGGGGAAATGAAGTAGTGGTTGGCGGTAGAACTATTGATGTACACATTAGAAAACTAAGAGAAAAAATAGGTGATAAATCCTTTAAAACCGTTAAAGGCGTTGGTTACAAGTTTGTAGACTGATGCAAAGTACTTTGAAGAAGACATATAAATTTGCGATATATACATCACTATATATAACTTTAATACTCACTGTTTTAGTGGGTATTTTTTTGTATAGCTTTTACAGTCTCGATTGGAAAATCTTAATTATAAGTGCAATCTGTTATGTGTTATCTTTTATCATAATTCAATACCGTATTGAGCGCTTTATTTATCGTCGTGTAAAAAAGATATATGACGATCTTACACTTTTAGAATCTGCATCTCTAAGGCGTCAGCCTGTTACCACAGATATGGGTACACTGACACGCGAAATAGATAAATACGCTCGAGATAAAAAACTAGAAATTGAAACCTTAAAAGTAAGAGAGGAGTATCGTAAAGAATTTATTGGTAATATATCTCACGAACTAAAGACACCACTTTTTACGGTTCAAAGCTATATACTAACCCTGTTAGATGGCGCAATGAAGGACGAAAAAATGAGAAAAAAATATCTCAACAGAGCCAATAAAGGAGTGGAACGTTTAATCTATATAATTAAAGATCTTGATATGATCACTAAACTGGAAGTAGGTGATCTAAGCTTAAATGAAGATAGTTTTGATATTGTTGAACTTGTAAGAGGTGTATTTGATTTATTAGAAATGAAGGCATCAAAAAAGAAAATCACCTTAACTTTCGATATCGATTACATAGAGCCTATACTAGTGCATGCCGATAAAGAGCGTATACAACAAGTGGTTACGAATTTGGTTGTAAATTCCATAAAATATGGTCGAGAAAAAGGAACAACGGAGATCAGTATAGAAAATCTCATTAAGAACAAGGTCATTGTAAGAGTTACTGATAATGGTGAAGGTATTGCATCAGATCATATACCTCGTTTGTTCGAACGTTTCTATCGTGTAGATAAAAGTGGTTCTAGAAAGGAAGGCGGATCTGGTTTGGGATTATCTATAGTAAAACATATAATAGAAGCCCACGATGAACGCATATATGTGGAGAGTGAACTGGGTGTTGGAAGTGAATTTTCATTCACCTTAGAAAAGACTGAATAGATTTTTATAATCTACTTCAAATGGACTTGATTTAAAGCCAGAATAATGGTCAATATTTTGTAACATATCTATTTGAAAATCATCTTGACTACAACTTGGTGCAATTTTCTCTTCATTTAATTTTTTTGCTAAGTATTCCTGTTCAAACTGTCCTGGTGTTGGTATAAAAAAGGCTCTCTTTTCTAATTTTGCTAAATCCATTATTGTGCTATAGCCCGATCGACTTAATATCAACTCACTTTGATTTATTGCTTGCTCTAATTCCTTACTAGTCATATAATTATAAACAGTGATGTTGTTGTTCATTTCTTTTTTTTGAGCAATTTCAACAAGGCCTTTTATGAGTAATACAGTCCCCTTAAATGATTTAAGTTCACTAACTACCTTTTGTTCCATTAAGGTGCGTTGAGGCTCAGGTCCAGAAAGTACAACCAAAAGCTTATATTTAATTTCTACGTTTTCTTTATTAAATCTACTCAAAGGACCTAAGTATTTTGTTTTAATTGATTCAATTTTACTTTGCCCTAAATCACCACTAAGGTTATGCTCTCCATCGTGATCTGGTACCCAACATTGGTCAAACTTTGCAATAATGTTTCGATGCAATAAGGTACTTATTCTAGTTGTGGAGCCACTTAAAACCTTCAATTGATGTGTTATAAAAACAGATGGTATTCCTTTTGCTCTTACTCCAAAACGGTTATCTGATATGATGCCAGAAAACTGTTCCTTTTCAGTCAGTTTTTGTATGAGCTTTTTCTCTTTTTTAATTGTTTTAATAAGATGAGGTGAATCAATCAGTAACTTCTTTTTAAAGTTGTTTCCTTTTTTAGAGTATGTAATGTTATAAGACGGAAGTTGAATCGCCTTTAATTCTGGAAATTCCTTTTTCAGCAAGGCCAGTGCATTACCATCACTCGCTATAACAGGCTCAAAATTTAGTGTTTTAAGTGCATTGATAATTGGGATACATCTTGTGGCATGTCCTAAACCCCAATTTAGAGGTGCTACTAATATTTTTTTCTTACTACTATTCTCCAAAATTAACCACATGTTTAAATTCTGAAAACAAAGATAAAGCTAAATTGTTTCCTTAATTTTACGGCAATATTAAACTAGTGTATATAAAAAGTGGGTAGTAAAAATAAGCTCAAAAGATTTAAAGAAAATGAGACCTTTGGCAACGTGTTTCAGCCAACACGTGATGAATTGGTAAATCAACAATTCGACCTTAAAGGAAATTGGAGAGCTAAGGTTTTTAAAAATAATAATCCTATAGTTTTAGAATTAGGTTGCGGCAAAGGCGAATATACTGTAGGCTTAGCCAAACGCTATCTTGATAAAAATTTTATAGGTATAGATATCAAAGGCGCGCGTTTTTGGCGAGGTGCTAAAACGGCTCTAGAAGAACAATTGAACAATGCCATTTTTGTACGAACACAGATTGAACTCATTGATCATGTTTTCGATAAAGGAGAGGTTGATGAAATATGGATCACCTTTCCAGATCCTCAAATAAAATATAAACGCACCAAACATCGTATGACCAATCTACAGTTTATGGAGCGCTATAAAAAGATATTAAAACCTGATGGTATAATGCATTTAAAGACCGATAGTGAGTTCTTACACGGTTATACCCTCGGTATCTTGCATGCACTTAACTACGAGATTGAGTATGCCAATCATAATGTCTATAAATTAGAAGGTAGCCCATCAGAAGTTATAGAGATAAAAACGTTTTACGAAAGTCAATATTTAGAGCAAAACAAACCAATTACGTATATTCGATTTAAATTCAACTAAACCTTGAGTATTACCACGATCTTCTTTCTGGGTTTTATAATTGCACTTATTGGAGTTATTCCACCGGGTTTACTCAACATGACGGCAGCTCGGATTAGTTTAAAAGAAGGTCCTGGAAATGGATTTGTTTTTTCTATTGGTGTTTGTATTGTGGTCTTTGTACAAACCTATATTGCCGCGATTTTTGCTAGATATTTAAGTAACAGACCAGATATTGTAGAAATTCTTCAGCGTGTTGCATTTGTGATTTTTGTGTTGATTACGATTTATTTTCTAGCCGTTGCCAAACGACAAAAAGAACAGCTCATAAAACCAAAAATTAAGAGTAAACACGGACGTTTGTTTCATGGAATGTTACTTTCTGTACTAAATGTATTTCCAATTCCTTACCAAGCGTATATGACCATTACTATAGCTTCTTTTGGTTGGATGAATTTTGAAAGAATAAGCATTATAACCTATGTAACAGGTGCCGCTATGGGTACATTTGCAATGCTTTATTTTTACATCTTTTTCTTTGATAAGATTAAGTCCAAACGATTTACGTCTCAAAAAAATATGAACTACATCATTGGGTCCATAACCGGATTAGTGGCATTAATTACCTTTATAAATATCCTAAGGGAAATCTAATGAAACCCGAAACTCAAAGTTTTTACAATCGTGTTTACGACGTAGTAAGGCAAATACCATACGGTAGAGTAACCAGTTATGGAGCTATTGCCAAATACTTAGGTGCTGCTCGTAGTTCTCGTTTGGTTGGCTATGCCATGAATAATTCGCATGACAAGGAGGTTCCAGCACATAGAGTGGTTAACAGAAATGGATTATTAACTGGTAAACATCATTTTAAAGGCATTAACTTAATGCAACAATTATTAGAAAATGAAGGTGTTGTGGTTACGAATGATCAGATCCAAAATTTTGATCAATTATATTGGGATCCAGCGAAACATTTGTCATAGACCTTTGCGCTATAGAATAGGGTAATTCTTCTATAAATCTATTCAATTTACAGTGCTAAAATTCTAAACTTTTCAACGTATATTTGCACTTTAGAATTATTCTAAATTACAAGAATGAAATTGAATAAAAAAGACATATTAGAAGCCTTAAAGTTCATCACAGTTCCTGGTGAAGGACAAAATATGGTTGATAGTGGAGCAGTAACCAATGTAGTAACATTTGCAGATGAAGTCATTGTAGATATCACTATAAAAAACCCAAGCTTACAGGCACGAAAGAAAACAGAGGTTGAAATACTTAAAACCATTCACGAAAAAGTTTATGAGAAAGCTAAGATCAAAGTGAATGTAAAAGTAGATGCACCAGCACCACAAGCTAAAAACGAAATAAAAGGTAAACCTATTCCAGGTATCAACAATATCATAGCCGTTGCCTCTGGTAAAGGCGGTGTGGGTAAATCTACTGTAACAGCAAATTTAGCAGTTACATTGGCTAAAATGGGCTTTAAAGTTGGTGTTTTAGATGCTGATATTTATGGGCCGTCAATTCCATTAATGTTCGATGTTCCTAACGAACGACCACTTTCTATTACTGTAGACGGAAAATCTAAAATGAAACCCATTGAAAATTATGGTGTAAAGATTTTATCTATTGGTTTTTTCACCAAGCCAGATCAGGCTGTTATATGGCGAGGACCTATGGCATCCAAAGCATTAAATCAAATGATCTTTGATGCGTCTTGGGGTGATTTAGACTTTTTACTTTTAGATTTGCCACCTGGTACAGGCGATATTCATTTAAGCATTATGCAGGCGCTTCCAATTACTGGTGCCGTTGTGGTAAGTACACCACAGAATGTGGCATTGGCTGATGCTAAGAAAGGTGTAGCCATGTTTCAACAAGAGAGTATTAATGTTCCTGTACTTGGTATAATAGAGAATATGGCCTACTTCACGCCAGAAGAGCTACCAGATAATAAGTATTACATTTTCGGTAGAGAAGGCGCTAAGCACTTAGCTGAAGATACAGAGGTTCCGTTTTTAGGTGAAATTCCACTAGTACAAAGCATAAGAGAAGCTGGTGATGTTGGAAGACCAGCGGCATTACAAACAGCAACCGTACTAGAAAAAGTATTTGAGGATATCACCAGAGAAGTTGTTAGTGAAGTGGTAAAACGCAACGAAGCACTTCCTGCAACCGAAGCGATAAAAATTACAACAATGGCTGGTTGTTCAGCCGTGAAAGGAAAATAAATGAACGCAGAAGAATTACGATTAAACGTAGAGAAAGCCTTAGACGAAATACGACCGTTTTTGCAAAGTGATGGCGGTAATATTTCATTATTATCTATAGAAGACCATACAGTAAAAGTACAACTCGAAGGTGCTTGCACATCATGCAGCGTTAACCAGATGACCTTAAAATCTGGAGTTGAAATGACGATTAAAAAATACGCACCCCAAATAGAACAGGTTATTAATGTAGAACAAAACGTGTAACATAGGTGACACTAAGTCTTTTTTGCATTAGTAAATTTGAAGTAATTTAACCCTTATGATCAAAACAGATATACTTATTATAGGAGCCGGGCCAACAGGATTGTTTACAGTCTTTGAAGCCGGTTTGTTAAAATTAAGATGTCATCTCATTGATGCGTTACCGCAACCGGGCGGACAATGCTCAGAAATTTATCCTAAAAAACCAATCTATGATATTCCTGCTTATCCCGAAATCCTTGCAGGAGACCTTACTATTAAATTACTTGAACAATGTAAGCAGTTTCAACCAGGTTTCACCCTTGGTGAACGAGCTGAAACATTAGAAAAACAAGACGATGGAACATTCATAGTTACTACAAATAAAGGCACAAAACATCAGGCGCCAGTTGTGGCTATTGCAGGCGGTTTAGGTAGTTTTGAGCCGAGAAAACCGCTAATTCATAATATCTCTAATTTTGAGGATAAAGGCGTGGCTTACTTCATTAAAGACCCAGAGCAATACAGAGATCAGCGCGTGGTTATTGCAGGTGGTGGAGATTCTGCATTAGACTGGTCTATATTTTTAGCGGATATTGCCAAAGAAGTTACGCTTATCCATAGGCGTAACGAATTTAGAGG
>JABDIQ010000027.1 GCA_013003655.1 Winogradskyella sp.
GCTTCACAACTGGCACAGGTCATTCCGCTTATTTTATACTCTGTTGTTTTGATATTTGATTTATCAACTACTATGATTTGTTTTTCGCTGTTTGGATAAACCATACTTGAGTAGAATGGAAATGTCAACATCACTATTGCAAATACTGTCACAATTCCTAAAAAGGTTTTTGACTGCATAAATTTTGGTTTTTCATCCGTTTCACATTCACAGTCTATTTCTTTTTCTGGTTTTAATTTTTGATACCAAGCAAACAGAAGAACTACTATTGTTAGTCCAATTAAGTAAGGTCTAAATGGTTCTATCCAAGCAAAAGTTGAAGCTACACCACTTGTTCCTGCAATTAATGCCAAAACAGGTGTGATGCAACACAATGAAGCTGTGATTGCTGTTAAAATACCAACTCCAAGAAATTTATTACTCTTTTCCATATTGTTATCAAGGTTTGAAGAAAATCAGTTTGTTGCCAAAAGGGTCTGTTAAACATAGTTCCTGTTTAGCCCAAGGCGCTTTGTTAATACCTGGATTTAAATACTTATCTTTTTAGCTTTCAATTCTTTGTGATATACTTTAACATTATCACATTCTATTCTGATTTTAGTACCAGGTGTTCCGTCACCGTGATGCTCTGAAAGATGTAATACACAACCGCTTCTCGAAATTTGAAAATATAGTGGCATACCGTCTTCAAAGCGATGCTCCCAATCTATAGTAAAGCCTAAATATTGACAGTAAAAGTCTTTTGCTTTAACCTCGTCAAAAATCCTCAATATTGTCGTGGCTTGTTTTAACTCCATAATCTTTAATTAAAGGATAAAATTAGTTTAATAATTGATGCAATGGAAGTGCAATTATTAGCCACTACACTTATCGCAAATACCTTTTACCACCAAATTTACATTCTCTGACACAAAACCATCAGGCACTTTAATTTGCGGTATTTTATGTTCTGTTAGGCAAATGGTTTCATTACAATTGTTACAATGGAAATGTAAATGCAAATCGTTTTTTATATCACAATTGCAACCTTCTTCGCATAATGCATATTTCGTAATTCCTGTACCATCGTCTATTTGATGCACAATAACATTCTCTTCAAAGGTTTTGATAGTCCTGTACAAGGTAGTTCTATCTGCTTTTTCAAATGCATTTTCTATATCACTCAAAGTTACTGCTATTTCCTTTTCAGCAAGAAACTTATAAATTAATAAACGCATTGCGGTAACACGTATATTTTTTGACTCTAATAATTGTTCTATTGTTTTCATAACTAATCGTCGTCTACGTTACCAAAAGGTTTAATAATAAGTCCTACACTAAATATAAAACCATCTGTAGGTGCATAAATCTCTGGAAAAACAGGATTGTCGTGTGGTGGTAAAACTAAAGGTGAAAACCTGCTTTGTCTTCTATCTGTAAAGTTTTCAAAATTGACAAATAAACTTCCTAATTTAAAGTTACGCATCACCAATAAACCCATAGTTACAAAGTCTGTAGTTTCAGTTCCATTGGATAAGAATTGTTTTCCTGTATAATAAGTTTCATAACCAATACGCCATTTTTCAGATTCGTACATTAAAACACTACCTGCGTTATGTTTTGCGGTTAATGGCTTCTGTGGATTGCCAGGTAAATAATTTAGTTTAGTATCAATAAGCGCATAGTTTAAAAACCATCTAAAGTCTTTGTAAGTAAATTTAATATTGGTTTCTGCTCCTTTACTTAAAATTTCATCTGTTGCATTTTCAAACTGAAATAATCCGTTATCTGTAGAATTTAAAAGCAGTCCATCATTTATAGCAGTCACATAGAATAATTGGTTTATAGAAAAACCAATCTCATCAAATAATCGTGTTTGATAGTTTACATCGAAATTAACACCATAAGAACGTTCTGCATCTACTGTAGATTTATCTATGGCGAGCACATTTTCAAAATTGATATACTCTGCTTCTTCTGTGAAAATATCTGGAATCTTATACCCTAAACCTCCACCAATTCTACTTGAAAACCCACTATCATTTTTGTAGAGTAATGAAATTCTTGGAAGTGGAAAGAAACCGAAATCAGTATTATAATCTGCTCTTAATCCAGTTTCCAATATCCAATTTTCTGATAAGTCATAAATATTATTTGCAAATGCTCCAAAGGTCACATCTTTTTGGTCTCTCTGTAATGGTGCGTTATCATTTTCATCAAAATTTGAGGTATAAAGATTAGCTCCAACTATCCAATCCGTTTTTTCTGATGCTGTGTTATATGAGATTTCAGTAAAGGTATTTGTCTGTTTACCATCAAAATTGAAATCCGGAACTGTTAAATTCCTATCGAAAAAAGAGACACTATTTTTAAATTCTAATGAACTTATAGAATCTAATTTTGTTTGATATACCAATTGACTGCTTAATCGTTTTGAATTGTTTTCTTCAGTATATTGATGTATGCCATTTTCTCCACTTTCAATTTTTGTCATATCTCCACCAATTCTATCATCATACGTTCCGTTTAATCCAAACCAAAGTGTTGTTTTCTCTGATGGGTAATAAAACAATTTAGGATTAAATGAAATTGATGTTGTTTTTGGTAGATTGCTAAAGCCATCATCTTCTGGGTCGTATGCTTTTTGGTAATGACCAGAGCCATAAAGTGAAATACCAAATTTTTCATTTCGTTTGCTATAAAATACATTGGCTGTACTTCCTAACGCTTGTGTTTGTGTAAGCATTATGTCTAATGCAGGTTCAAAGTCTGGTGTTTTAGATACCATATTTACTAATCCTGCAATAGCACCTCCACCGTAAAGTGTTGACGAACTTCCTTTTATAATTTCAAATTGTTGTAAGTCTAAAGGTGGTATTTGTAAAATACTCAAACCACTTGAGAAACCACCATATAATGGAAATCCATCTCTTAAAAGCTGTGTGTACCTGCCATCTAATCCTTGAATACGAATATTGGTACTCCCACTACTTAATGATGTTTGTTGCATTTGTATTCCTGTGCTTTCTCGAAGCACCATAGAAATATTAGTAGGATTCATTATTGCTTTTTCTCCTAATTCCTCTACCCCTATAAACTCTATACGTGTCGGTATTTTTCTTACGGTTCTTGTACTTCTTGAAGATTGCAGTACTACAGCATCTAATTGATTGTCGCCTTCTTTTAATTTAAAGACTAATGCGGTATTACTTGGAATTTGAACTGTTGTTTCAAATGTTTCAAAACCTAAAAAGGAAATTATTATTTGATGCTGACCATCTGGAATTTCTGTAAAAGTTGCAATACCGTCAAAATCGGTTACTGCTCCTTTTTCTAATGCTTCAAAATAAACTGTAGCACCCAATAAAGGCTCGTTTTCAGCTTCTGTTAGGACTTTTATTTGTATGTCTGATGTTTGTGCCTGTAACGATAGGCAAAGTATTAATATGAGCTTTATGCTCAATAGGTATTTATTCATTGAATTGTATTTGTAATTAACTAAATAATTGATTTAAAATCGATATGTTTTAGCTTATTACTTGTGGCGGATGCCAAATATTGGAAAGGAAATTAAATCTATATATAGACCGATAAGAAGTTATTACTGCTGTAGAAATTTTATTATAATCTAATAGATCGAATGTAGCCAATGGCTCATATGTAATTGAGATACCGCAACAATTACAAATACACGTAACTGGACAAGAATCGTCACTATCTTCTTGATGATTATGCTCAACACTGATTTCCTCGAGCTGTTGGTCTTCAATATTTTGACCATCAGAACAAGGTAATACAGATAATGTTAGTATTGTTATAGCTAATATGTGCGCTAAGAATTTCATCGAAGCAAAGATACAAATTTATTGATGCAATGGTTGTGCAAAAGTAAGTAGCTTACCTTACCAACCTGCCAAATTTGAAAATATATGCTTTCTACTATAGAAATCTCCTCCGATTCAATTCGCGGATGTTTACTATTATGTCAGTTTTCGTGTAGGTATTTTACAACTTATTGGCAAATAATTTTTTAAAGCAATTCTAATTGGGGTTCTTAGGAAAATAATTAGAGTATTGCATATTTACAACCTTTATACGGGCCATCTGGTCATCGATAATTCTTGAAATTGCCATAGTTAATTTTGTATACTCGTTTTCAACATCAATTTGTTTACTAACTAACGGTTCTGAATTATATTGATCTGATCTGAGGTATAAATAAATTCTTTCACAATTATCTGATTCAAATATTTCTTTTAATAATGACTTGTCAGTTAGACCTAATGAATGTCCCAAAATATGAATATTGAATTTTTCCTTAATTCTAATTAAACTATGGTGTATTAATTGATAATAATTATTTTTTAAATAATGGTGTGTCTTGAAGTTTGTTAGAAAATTGTCATCCTTTAAATCTTTAATTTCAATGTAATCCTCATCTTTATCATTACCCCAACCAAAAATAATATCAGATTCTAACGTACCATGTATAGGATAATGCTCGTATCCCGTGATATTAAAACTCCTAATTGTCTTCGTATAATTAAAATCAATGACCACTATATCGTTTACTTTTCCTTCATTCTTAAAATTCTAAAATAACTCTTCAATAAAATTTGAAACTGGACTTTGATGATTAACATTCAATGTTGCCAAATATTCTTGCAATAAGGTTTTTATCTGTTTCAATTCTTCATTAAGTCTTAGAATTTGCATTTTATGAGAACTCCTGTCGTATTTATTCGGAATAATTTTTAACAAATCAAAGTATGTTGACTCCACATCAAACCAAAACTCATCTTCCTCTCTATATAATTTAGATAAAAAGTTATTTTTAAGGTGCTCCAAAAAAATCATTTTATTATCTAACAAAGATTCATTGAAGCCTTTTTTTGACAAGTTAAGAAGTATGCCGTCTAATGAATAATTAGTATTGTAACCAACAGGAAATAAATGCTGATTATGTATATCTCTAATACCGTCAGTATAATATTCGCTTTTCCCTGTTTCTAACACAAATTGTCTTAAATCAGGAATGAGAATATTTTCTAAAAGATATTTAGAAAAGTCTTTAAAGCTAGTTGGAAGACCATGAGCAATATCAAAGCCATTACCTATTATTAAGACTTGTTTCATAAGACATCATTTCTTTTAAAAGTATCAACATTTAAGGTAATATTTATTTTTTGTGTAGTAAAATTGTGAAAATACTTAGTGTGTTTTTTATATGCACGTTCTACAATAACGTTGTCTTGCTTTGCGAGGTATGTTTTGAGTACTGAGGTCTGAAATAATGCCATTAAAAAAATTAAGAATCTATAATTTCTAAAAATAGCAATTAAAAAGTTTTCTAAACTTCAAAAGTGTGTCTAATACTCACTCAGAAACTTATTTTGACCGATAAAAGTTTAAAGCGGCTTTGAGTTGTTGTATTTGCTCCTTGAGACTCTCTATATCGCCTTTTGTTGCTGGTAACATTTTGGGTGCAAATAATTTTTTAGCAACGTATGAACCTGCATCCGCAGCCATAGTTCCAAGTGCAGCTTCTTTAACAGATGTTGTGTTTATATTTTTATTTTGATTAATGCGTTCAATTTTGTCTTCCAGTTCTTGAACGGCTATAATAAGTTCGTCGTTAGGTAAAGGTGCTGGTAATTGACTGTCTGTTTCAATCTCAGATTTTTGATAGTGACCAGAAACATATTTATAATTGTTTCTCTTATAACTCGCTTTTGTCCTACAACTTGGTGCACAATATAAATGATTACTTCTTCGTGACTCAAATTGTTGTCTACAATGTTTACAAAGTCTTAGTTTTGCCATGATTTTCTTAGTTTTTGGGTTGTAAAACGTTAAATAAAGTGTAATTTAACGTTTTAGACTCTTTTGCTCTTTCCGTCAATATTTATGTAGTTGCACATTTCAAAAAGCCGATCCGCAACTCTAGCGTCATAAAAATCTGCCAACATTAACAAATTCTGCTCTGGCAAATGTTCTAAACCAGGAAAAGGATTCATTGTGAAATGTGTTTTATAACCACAACCGTGACGACGAAAAATAATTTCTTTCATAACATTGACCTTACCATAATTATTAGCAATCCGCTCTGAATTTAGGTCGTCAAATAATATATCTCCCATACTATAATTTCTAAAAAACTCTTTCCTGCAATTTTGAGTCTGTAAAGACTCAAACTCCTCAACCACTTTATAGGTTGGAATTATTTTGAACTTATGTGGTTTGTAGTTAAAGAAAATTTTTTCGAAGGTTTCCATTATTGCCGTTTTCCCTGCTCCCACTTTCCCGACTATAAACAACCCTTTATTAAGGTTTGGAACCAACTCGTGTTGATAAAGGTTAGAACTTTCCAAAAAAAGTAAATCTCCTAAAAAATAATAAAACAACGCACCATATTTAGTTTTCATATAGCTCTCTGTATATTGAAAGTCTTTTCCATGAATTGATTTAAAACACAACAAGAACATCTCCCACAGCTGTTTCTTATTAAATGGATGTTTCACTGATATAGTTTTTATATTCTGTTTTGCATTCTGCCTTATCTTTCTCAATACAATGTCGCAATCTGAAATATTAGTATTTATATTTTCCATAGTTATCTGTTTGACGCAGTTTTATTATTAGAAATACTTAATGAATTTTGCCTTTCGTTTAATTTCCATTTTTCGAGTCTTTTCCCCACATTAAAAAAATCATCCTTCTCACATCTCATTTTTGTTTTACTTCTATTAAGCTCACTCCAGTAATCATAAAAACTATTTAAAATTTTTAAATCATATTGAGAGTGTTCAAAAACTAATTTTTTGAAATTTTTAAGCCTTACCTCTATTTTTTCTTTATTAACTTTCTTTTCTTTATTACCTTCTTTAGTTGTTGTTGATTGTTTGTTTTTAGATTGTTGTCTCTCTGTTGTTTGCCTGTTAATTGGTTTGTTGTTTTTAGATTTGGCAGTCTGGTATTCATCATAGTTCACAACTGTTATGAGCGTGAATCGGTTTGTTGTTTTGATTTTTATGTAACCTGTCTCTTTGAGTTTAGACAATGCTGTTCTAATACTTTGAACTGATAAACCTAAGTTGGCAGCCAAATGATTGTTCGAGGTAATAAGTTGTCCTCGTTTCACAAGATGACCCTGCCACATTTTATCTTTAAAGTTTGCCTTGAGTATCAAATGGAAATAAAGTCTTGAAACTTGAGGTGACTGGTACCATTCCCAATCCATTATATCCCTGTGCATGAGTACGTGTCCTATCATATTAGCTCTGCTTTACAAGTTTATCGTAGATATCACTTTTCTTGTAATAGACACGGTTGCCCAGCCTATAACTGGGCAGAATCCCTTTTTTACGCCAATTCCATAGAGCCTGCTTAGAGCATTTTAAGAGCCCTAAAGTTTCATCAACTGTGAGTAGCTCTTCTTCGTTATTACTCTTTATAGTCTTATACTTTTCGAAAAATTGCTCCAGCTTACTATCGACTCCGTCCAGAATACTTTTGGTAAGCTCGTCAGAACTTGTTTGATCTATGTGTAATTGTGTTGATTTCATTTAAAGATATTTGATGTAATCCTAATACAAAATTACCGCCAAACCTCTTTATTATAGGTACTAGAAGGTACTAGTACCTATTCCATTATTTTTCTATTTGGAATATGAAATCCGTTATCGTTAAACCTCTTATTTAGTTTATAATATTTATTTTGATTATCAATATTACCATATTTTATAAAAGTTTCAGCAGAAGGTCGCATTGGAAAATTAAAAGAGTTAAATAGCATATTAGAAAGACTTTGAAGGTTTATATCGCCATTGTCTTTTTTAGGCGCTTCTATATAACCCTCTTCGATAAATTGGGAAATAAAGTATGCCAAATGTGACGGTTTTCCTTTCCACGTTAGTAAATTCTCATTTATCATTCCACTCCCAAATTTCTTAATAAATTCTTCAACTATTTCAATACGTTTTTCTAAATCCTCTTTCAAGTTCCTGACATAAACACTATGTAAAAAAAAAGCATAATCGTATTCCCATTTCTTAATAACCCCTTCAGTTTCTATAAATCCATCAATGAGTTTTGTCTCATTAAAATAGCCAACTTCTGCAGGGCTGAATTGAGCTTTTTTTATAATTTCCTTAGTCTTAGGTACGATTTTTCGGTCTAATAGCTTCAAGTATATTATAGGGGAATTTGAGGAGTTAAATTGAAATTCTAGAAAGTCTTCTAATTCAACTATATCAGTATCGAACAAAAGTTTTTTAAGAAATACTCTCAAGTAAAAATCTTCTTCAAATTTGAAATTCTTATTACTATACTTATCTATTACGTAATCATAGTCTTTTAAGGAATATTCATTATTACCTTTTTCTACATTAGAAAACTTAAAAACATCTTTATAATTCATTTAATTCTATTTAAAAAATTTATTGTCCGCAATCTTAACTGCTCTTTCTTGTGGTGTTACCTTTATATATTTATAAAATTCACGCTCTGTTGAATGACCGCTTATTGCCATTATATCAATTACTGGCATCTTAGCCAAATAGGCATTGGTACAAAATGAGCGTCTAGCTGTATGCGACATTATAAGACTATATTTTGGCACCTTGACAGCCTTTGTTTTACCGTTAACAACCTTCTCTATTATAATTTCTGCATCAATTTCTGCAATGCGCCCAGCTTCTTTAATATATTCATTTATATCTGGCGCATTTAGTTTGCGTGGTGGGTTGCCATTGTGGCGTTCGTTGAACATTTCTTTCAGTCGTGGATGCAAGGGTACAAATAATTTTTTGTTTGTCTTTTTCTGTTTGAACTCTATTACTTCCGTCTCATTAAATGTTTTAATTTGATTTGCGGATACATCATTATAATCCGAGACGCGCTGACCTGTATAATAACCAACCATAAATATATCTCTAGCCAGCTCCCAGTCTTTAGTTTTTGACAAGTCTGCATTATATAGTGCGTCAATTTCAGTTTCCGTCAGATAAATAGATACCGATTCTTTAGAAACAGCTTTAAAGTCTCTATGCTTATATTTAAGATTGGAATTAAAACCATCTTCCGTTGCTGCATTTAATATGGTTTTAAGATTTTTGATGTGTTTTCCAATGGTATTGGTAGAATAATTATTTTGCTCTAAGTACTGAATAAAAGCGAAGTAAAATTTAAGGTCTATATTACTAAAATCAAGATTATACTTTAGTTGTTTATCAAAATCTTTAAGCCTATTTACAGTTTGCTTGTAAGACCTTACTGTAATTGGGCTTAGTTTTACATTTCTAATATTCTTGGATTGATTTTCCTTACGGCTAATAAAATCATCTGCGTACTGGAAGAAGGTCTTTATTTCAATTTGACTATTTTCTTCCCCTCGTATAATCTTTTGCAAAAGTGACTTTAGGATAACCTTTTCATTTTTTTGCGCTTCTTCAAGTTCAGAAATTGCTTTAGTAAACTCCGAAGAAAATTGCATTAAGTCATTATTAACTACCTCTCTATTTTTAATTGTTGAAACCGCTCTTATTCTTTGGTTAGCCTTATCCCAGTTTTTTGGGTTAACCTTATATCCAGTTGAAAATTTAATCCTATTATTTCTCCCAAAACTATAATCCAGCACAATTGAAGTTTCATTTTTAGCTTTAGCATCTTTTAGTCTGTACTTAACCGTGCCTGAGGTGGAATTTACTACTTTAGTCATTTACTTATTTATAAGTTAAAATTAAAAGGGACAACAAAAGGGACAACATAATGTTTAATTATTGTTATTTCAAAAATAGATAAATTATCTCATATCCCAAACAAAACCATATATAATAAGGGATTCAGATATTTTGAGTTAAAATAGAATAACATGACTTAAAGTAAAAAGTGGTACTGGAGGCACCACCATCAAAAACCCGAACAACTTGTTCGGGTTTTTTGGTTTAACTATTTTTGGGGTTTTATGTAATTTTTGTGAAATATACTCGACTTAAGTGTGTATATTCCAACCTTTAACTCAATTAGTACACATGCAAAAAACATACTACGACCCAGCAGATTTAAGAAAATTTGGCAAAATCAGCGACTGGAATGAAGAACTAGGCTCTAAATTCTTTGAATATTACAACTCGGTTTTTAAAGAAGGCACCTTATCTGAACGCGAAAAATCATTAATAGCTTTGGCTGTAGCACACACCATACAGTGTCCATACTGTATTGATGCTTACACAGGGGACGGACTTCAACGCGGTATTACAAAAGAGGAAATGATGGAAGCCCTTCATGTTGGAGCAGCCATTAGAGGTGGCGCGTCATTAGTTCACGGCGTACAAATGATGAATAAAGTCAATAAATTAGAAATGTAATATTAAAACCGTCACTCCTCCTTTTACGTAAATAGTAATAAACTCACTCTCGATTTATGGCTACAAAGTCACTACACAAAAGACATAGCGAATTAGCAAATAGTAACAGACAATTAGAAATTCTTTCAAATGGCATTTTTCAAAATGGTGAGCTGCCTAAGTTTAAAGACAAGATTGCGGAAACCAATCAATTTCCATTAAAAGCAAATAAGCTTGAAATTTTACAGATCAATGTAGGGTATATGTGCAACCAAGTTTGCGAACATTGCCATGTAGATGCTGGCCCTGACCGTAAGGAAATAATGACCAGAGAAACCATGACTCAATGTCTCGATGTTATTAGAAATACTGGCGCACATACTTTAGACCTTACTGGAGGTGCACCAGAGATGAATCCTGACTTTAGATGGTTTGTTGATGAGGCATCAAAAGCTGGAATAAAAGATTTTATTGTACGATCTAACTTAACCATTATAAGAGCCAACAAAAAGTATCATGATTTGCCTCAATTTTTTAAAGAACATAATGTACATGTTGTTAGTTCAATGCCACATTGGACGCGAGGTAAAACAGACAAACAACGTGGCGAAGGTGTTTTTGACAAGTCTATACAAGCATTAAAAGATTTGAATGCCATTGGTTATGGTATGCCAGATAGCGACTTAAGATTAGATTTAGTTTATAATCCTTCAGGAGCATTTTTGCCCGGAGACCAAGTAGCTATGGAAAAAGATTTTAAAAAAGCATTGTTAGAAGATTTTGGCATCTACTTTCATAATCTATTTGCAATAACAAATTTGCCTATAAGCAGGTTTTTAGATTATCTCATAGCGTCCGAAAACTATGAAGACTATATGTATAATCTCGTTGAAGCCTATAATCCGGCGGCTGTAAAAAGTGTAATGTGTACTAATACGCTCTCAGTAAGCTGGGATGGCTATTTATACGATTGCGATTTTAACCAAATGTTAGAACTTCCTGTTAATAGTAAGGTTAAACACATTTCAGACTATAACGAAGAATTACTTGAAGGTCGTAACATCGTAATCTCACAACATTGCTATGGTTGCACTGCTGGTGCAGGAAGTAGCTGTCAAGGTTCAGTAGCTTAGAAAATGATTCATGAAAATTTATACACTTTCCATATTAATGACTTCGCTCTCGGTGGTTTTTGGTTATGCCCAGAACGACATAGCAGACTTGCTGAAAAAACATAATACAGAGAGTATACCTTATATGACAGTTGAGGCATTAAGCAATCTTCAACAACAGGTTGTTCTGCTAGATGCTAGGGAACAAATTGAGTATGAGGTGAGCCATATTAAAGACGCTATTTTTGTGGGATATAACGATTTTAATATAGCATCTGTTACAGAGAAAATTGAAGACAAAACTACATCAATAGTCGTGTATTGCTCCGTTGGAATACGATCTGAAAACATTGGGGAACGACTAAAAAGTGCTGGTTATAAGAATGTATACAATCTATTTGGTGGTATTTTTGAATGGATAAACAAGGACCTACCTGTTTACAATTCAGCGCATCAACCAACCGATAACGTCCATGCCTATTCTAAATATTGGAGCAAATGGCTAGAGAAAGGAAAGAAACGCTATGACTAAGTCACTATTAATTGTATTTGTAAAAAATATCACTTTAGGTACTGTAAAAACCCGATTGGCCGAGACCATTGGTGATTTTGGTGCGTTTGAAGTCTATAAAGAACTTGTGTCATTAACTGAGCAAACGAGTAATAGAGTCTCTTGCGATAAACAAGTGTATTTTTCAACGGCCATTGAAGATAGTTTGTGGCCAAACGCAAAAAAATATCTACAAAAAGGAGATGATCTTGGGGAACGCATGTACAATGCATTTAAAAATGGCTTTGATTCTGGCTACGAACGCATAGTGCTCATCGGTTCAGATCTTGCAGATCTCGCGGAAGAAGATATTTCTAAGGGCTTAGAGCAATTGCAAAATAATGAAGTGGTCTTTGGGCCTGCTGATGATGGAGGTTATTATCTCATAGGCTTATCTAGCTTAAGACAAGATATTTTTATAAATAAACCGTGGAGTCAATCGTACCTATTACAAGAGACCTTAAGCCAATTATCAAAAGCTAAAGCAAATGTAGCCTTATTAGACTATAAGAATGATATAGACACCTATGACGATCTCATCCATTCAGACTTTTATAAATCAAACAAATACAAGAAAAAATAAAACAACTCAATGCTTAAATACATTAATGAAAGTACCGAATATCTCAAAAGCAAAGGATTTGAAAATCCTGACGTAGGTATTATTTTAGGAACTGGTCTCGGCCAATTAAAAGATGAAATAGAAATTATTGTTGAAGCAAGTTACAATCACATCCCTAATTTCCCTACAGCAACAGTTGAGTTTCACAAAGGCAAACTCATTTATGGTAATTTGGCAGGAAAAAAAGTGGTAGTGATGCAAGGACGGTTTCATGTTTATGAAGGCTATAGCTTACAGGATGTAAGTTTTCCAGTTCGTATTATGGAAAAACTAGGCATTTCAACCTTATTGGTATCAAATGCCGCAGGCGCTATCAATTTAAATTTCAAAAAAGGAGATATTATGCTTATTGAAGATCATATTAATCTTCAAGGAAGCTCTCCTTTGGCATTTAAAGGTGTTTCTGAATTGGGTGAGCGCTTTACCGATATGAGTGCACCATATGATCTAGCTATAAATTCAAAAATTGAAGAAATTGCAAAAGACCACAATATTAAACTACACAAGGGTGTGTATGCCAGTGTTGTTGGCCCTCAATTAGAAACCAGAGCAGAGTATAGAATGCTTAAAATTATAGGAGCAGATGCGGTAGGCATGAGTACTGTCCCAGAGATTATTGTGGCCAACCATTTAGGCCTTAAGGCAGCGGCTGTATCCGTTTTAACAGACGAGTGCGATCCTGATAATCTTAAACGAGTGAATATTGAAGAAATAATTGCAATGGCCGCAAAAGCAGAGCCTAACATGATCACCCTATTTAAAGAATTAATAAAAACGCTATAACACTATGAGCTATTTAGAAGCAACAAACGATTTATATAAAGAGGCAGCTTTAACACCAGATGTTGGTTTATGCTGCACCACAAATCCTATATGGGAATTACCTGGTCTTAAAATTCCAAAGATTATGCAAGAGATGAATTATGGCTGTGGTTCAACAGTTCATGCCAGAGATCTTACCAATAATCCTAAAATGCTCTACGTGGGTGTTGGCGGTGGCATGGAACTTTTGCAATTCGCCTATTTCAACAGACAAAAAGGTGGTGTAATTGGTGTGGATGTTGTAGATGAAATGTTAGATGCTTCTCGAAAAAACTTTAAAGTCGCCGAAGAACAAAATGACTGGTTTAAATCTGAATTTGTTGAACTCAAGAAGGGAGATGCTATGAATCTACCCGTTGAAGATAATAGCATAGACGTTGCGGCACAAAACTGCTTATTCAATATTTTTAAAGCTGATGATCTTAAAAAGGCGATTGCAGAAATGTACCGAGTTTTAAAACCACATGGCCGTTTGGTAATGAGCGATCCAACCTGCGAACAGCCGATGAATGATCAATTGCGCAACGACGACAGACTTAGAGCGCTTTGTTTAAGTGGTAGTTTACCTATTGCAGAATATGTTAAAGCGCTTACAGATGCTGGTTTTGGCACTATAGAAATAAGGGCAAGAAAACCGTATCGCATCCTAGATCCAAAGCATTATCCTACAGACGAACTTATCTATATTGAATCTATTGAAGTTGCAGCAATAAAAGACCCAATGCCAAAGGACGGCCCATGTGTGTTTACAGGCAAGGCGGCCATCTATTTTGGTACTGATGATTATTTTGACGACAAAGCTGGGCACGTATTATTAAAAAATCAGCCATTGGCGGTATGCGATAAAACAGCAGCTGCCTTGCAATGCTTAAACAGAGACGATATCTTTATATCAGAGTCAACATTTCACTATGATGGTGGTGGATGCTGCTAACGATTAAAATGCAATGGACAAGTATATAGAAATTATAAAAAATTCGTATTCCGGATATTGGAATTATCTTAAATACGAATTATTTGATCTCAATCACTGGGATAATTTCTTTTACGGACTTATAGTGGTTTCACTTTTAGTATGGCTATTAGAAATAGTGTTTCCGTGGCGGAAGAATCAACCCATTTTCCGAAAGGATTTTTGGTTAGATACGTTTTACATGTTTTTTAATTTCTTCTTGCTAAATCTTATAGTTCTTATTGCATTATCTAATACGGTTGCAGAATTTTTTAATGATATTTTAGCATCCATAGGATTGCCAATAACTAGTTTACAACTGTTTGATGTTGATGAACTGCCGCGTTGGTTAGGATTAACTATTTTCTTTATTGTTTCTGATTTTGTGCAATGGAATACACACCGATTATTGCATCGTGTACCGCTATTATGGAATTTTCACAAAGTTCACCATTCTGTAAAACAAATGGGATTTGCCGCTCACCTAAGGTATCATTGGATGGAGCCTGTAGTTTATAAATCCTTATTGTACATTCCATTAGCACTGATAGGCGGTTTTGATGCTCAAGATGTAGCCATTGTCTATTTCTTTACCATTGCTATAGGACATTTAAATCATGCTAATTTAGGTTGGGATTATGGCCTTTTTAAGTATCTTTTAAATAATCCTAAAATGCACATTTGGCACCATGCTAAATCATTACCAAAAACGGCCAAATATGGGGTTAATTTTGGTTTAACACTGAGCCTTTGGGATTATATTTTTAAAACAGATCATATTCCATTTAACGGTAAAGACATAGAATTGGGTTTTGAGGGTGATGAAAAATTTCCGAAAGGGTTTATTCAACAAGAATTATATCCACTGACTAAACGATGAGAGCTGTTTATTTAATTATTGTAATTGTACTTAATACTTCTGTCTTTGCCCAAGGAACAGACCACTCGAAATGGAACAAAGT
>JABDIQ010000080.1 GCA_013003655.1 Winogradskyella sp.
GGCGACATATTTCAAGGAACACCATACTTCAACTATTATGGTGGTGAGTTAGAATTTAAACTCATGAGCATGATGAAATACGATGCTGCAACGATTGGGAATCATGATTTTGACAATGGTATTGATGGATTGTTTGCCCAAATGCCACACGCTAAGTTTAAATTTTTATCGGCTAACTATGATTTTTCAAACACAGTTATGGACACATTGGTAAAACCATACGATGTGTTTGTAAAAGATGGTATTAAAATTGGTGTTTTTGGTTTAGGTATTGAACTAGAAGGCCTTGTTAACAAACCACAATATAAAGAAACTGTTTACCTAGATCCTATTGAAATAGCTACGGATATGTCTAGAATATTAAAAGAAGACGAACGCTGCGACCTTGTAATATGTCTTTCTCATCTGGGCTATTATTACAGAAAAGCACCAGACCGTGTTTGTGATATAAATGTTGCCAGAGCCACGAAAGACATTGACTTAATTATAGGCGGCCACACACATACCTTTTTGCCTAAACCCACTATTGAAAAAAACAAGGAAGGCAAAAGTGTTTTAATAAATCAAGTTGGTTGTTGGGGACTTTATCTAGGTAAAATTGACTTTTTCTTTGAAGCTAATGGTGAGAAATCCAATTTATCAACGACGATCGTAGTATAGTTTTTATTTATCAAGCAGCGTTGGCATGGTCATCTAAAAAGGATTCTGTTGGTTTAGAATGCTTCATACCCGACTGTAAGAAGAAAAATAAGAATGCTAAAACTAGAAAGGTAGAGTAAATAGTACTTAAATCTTTAGTATCTGAAATGTAATAGTATGCTAACTGAATAATTTCTGAAAAAACTATAAAAACGGAGCCTACTAAAAAAATCATTGCTTTATTGCTATCTCTATTAAGATAATTGATGAGAGCTACTGAAAGTAAGGCCATAATTACCGCATTATAACTAAACTCTAGAGTATATTCGGTTAGCGATAATTTACTTTCTGTCGTGGCAGTTATGATTGAAACACAAAAGATATCCAATATTATTAAAATAATAATAGGTATGGTGAACTTGTCGAAGATCTTTTTAAAGTTCATTTCTATAGCAACTCTTAAAATCAAAAAGACATAAGAGAGTATATAGAGCATGTTTGTGACGTAATAAAAAACATCAAATCCATTGAAGCCGTTTCTTGGTAATAACCAGGATGTAAAATTCATTACATGTGCTACAGTGAATGTGAACAAGAACAAGAAAAAGTATTTATTTCTTTGTTCAACATGTCTTGTGTAAAGAATAGTGAATAATATAAGCATGAATGCACTTAGGCCAGTACCTTCTGCCTCTAACTGCATTGATTGCACAATTATAAATCCTATGCTTAAAACAATGAGAACAATCTTTAATATTTTGTTGGTCAACATTAATTAATCCCTTATTAATGAAAGACAAATATAAAAATATTTTACAATTAAACGATAAAAAAATACTTTTTATCGGATATTTATGTGTTTTTCTGTAAGAATTTATTTCAAACGCTTTAAAAACGCTTGTTCCGAGATGATAGGAATTTGAAGATTTTCTGCTTTCTGTCGTTTACTTGGCCCCATTTTGTCACCAGCAATTAAAAAGTTGGTCTTAGAAGAGATGGATGAGCCTACTTTACCACCATTATCTTCAATGAGTTTTTTAAGCTCATTTCGGGATACGGATTCAAAAACGCCAGATACTACAAATATATCACCATTGAGTTTATTAGTCTGGTTTGCCAATATGTCTTCAGAAAGCTGCAATTGCACGCCGTGAGATCTTAATTTCTCAATGCTGTATAAATTATGTTCATTAGCGAAAAATTGAGTTACACTTTCTGCGATACGTTCACCAATTTCATCAATAGCTATTAAATTTTCAAGTGAAGCACTTTTTAATGCATCTATGGTTTTATAATGTTTTGCTAACTTTTTGGCTACTGTTTCTCCAACATACCGTATTCCTAATGCAAATAATACCCGTTCAAAAGGTATGTGTTTGGATTGCGCTATACCATTGATTAAGTTATCTGCGCTTTTTTGTGCCATTCGTTCTAATGGTAAGACCTCTTCCATCGTTAAATCATATAAATCTGAATAGTCTTTAATAAGTCCTTCTTTTACTAACAAGGCTACTGTTTCGCCACCTAGCCCATCAATATCCATAGCTTTTCTTGAAATATAATGCTCTATTCTCCCTATTACCTGAGGTTGGCATCCTAAATAATTAGGGCAATAGTGCTTAGCCTCACCTTCTAATCTTATAAGTTCAGTTTGGCATTCCGGACAATGAGTAATATACCTTGTAGGTACTGCATCACTAGTTCGCTTTTCGAGATCTACAGCAATGACCTTTGGTATGATTTCACCACCCTTTTCTACAAAAACAGTATCTCCGATTCTTAAATCTAATTTTTCAATTTGGTCTGCGTTATGTAATGATGCTCGTTTTACGGTAGTTCCAGCTAAGTCAACTGGTTCAAGATTTGCCACAGGAGTAATGGCACCAGTTCTGCCTACTTGGTACGAAATACTCTTTAATTCTGTTGAAACACGCTCTGCCTTAAACTTATAGGCCATAGCCCAACGTGGTGATTTTGATGTATAGCCTAGTTCATCTTGTTGTTGAAAATTATTAACCTTAATTACAACACCATCAATTTCGTAAGGCAAGTTATGGCGTTGAGTGTCCCAATAATTGATATAGTCAAGAATATCGTCAACGGTCTTAACTGCTTTAGCTTCCTCTGGAACTTTAAAACCCCACGTTCTTGCTTTTTCTAAACTCTGCATTTGAGAATCTATAGATAAGTTATCACCTACTACACTATACATTAAAAATTCTAATGGTCGTTTAGCTACTTCGCCACTATCTTGTAGTTTTAAACTTCCAGATGCCGTATTTCTTGGATTTCTATATAGTTCTTCACCGTTTTTAAGACGCTCTTCGTTCAATTTTTTAAAACCTTCTAAGGGTAATATTATTTCTCCTCTAACGTCCATTTGTGGTGGAAAATCGCCCTTAAGCTTTAATGGAACACTCTTTATGGTTTTTATGTTTGTAGTAACATCATCTCCTTGAGTACCATCACCTCTTGTAACTGCTCTTATGAGTTCACCATTTTCGTATGTTAAACTCATTGATGCACCATCATACTTAAGTTCGCAGGTATAGCTTATTTCACCATCTATAATTTTTTTAATACGCGTTTCCCAATCTAAAAGATCTTCTTTGGAATAGGAGTTGTCCAACGAATACATTCTAAATTTATGTGCAACGGTATCAAAATTTTTGGTAATCTCACCTCCTACCCGTTGGGTGGGTGAATTAGAATCGTAAAACTGCGGGTTTTGATCTTCAAGTTCTTGAAGTTCTTTGAGTTTAACATCAAATTCATAATCTGATATTGTAGGGTTATCTAACACATAATAGTTATAATTATGTAGTCTTAACTCGTCTCTTAACTTATCTATTTTTTGTTTAATGCTCATATACTTAAAGTCCTTCTACATTTAACCATTTGGGTTTAGGAAGAGGTATGTAATTATTCATTTTTGTAATTAGTCCTTCTATGGTATCATCAACTAATACAGCACTCAAGTTCTCTACACTCAATAACTGATGATCTACCATTACCTGAAATTGACTCAATAATGCATCATAATAGCCACCAACATTCAAAATACCTATAGGTTTGCTGTGCAGACCTAGTTGTCCCCACGTAGTGATTTCAAAAAATTCATCCATAGTACCAAAACCACCTGGAATGATCATAAAGGCGTCACTACGCTCATACATGATAACCTTTCGTTCGTGCATGTTCTTGGTTACAACAAGTTCTGAGATGTCTAAATTTACTATTTCTTTTGTTTTTAAAAACTCTGGGATTACACCTATAATAGAACCATTTGCATCTAATGCAGCCTGTGCAACAGTGCCCATGAGTCCAATTTTAGAACCTCCATATACTAAACTAATGTTATGCTCAGCTAAGTACTTACCAATCTGGTGAGCAACTTCTACTATAAATGGGCTATTTCCATTACTACTTCCACAAAATACAGCGATACTTTTCATAAGGTACTTTTAATTGCTTTGATCATTCTATTATTACCTGAACTATCTTTTCTCAATTCAATATCTGTATAATTGTTTTTGTCTAGTAGCGTAGTAAGTTCATCTCCAAGATACTGGTTAATTTCAAAAAATAAGAATCCACCTTTTTTTAAATAGTTCCTCGAAAAATCACAAATAGCACTATAAAAATCCAATGGGTTTTCATCGCTAACAAAAAGAGCTATGTCAGGCTCATAGTGCAGTACATTTTTACTCATATTTTGCTTTTCCAATTGGCGGACATATGGTGGGTTAGAGACTATGACATCCCATTTATTAGGTATATCTGATATTAGTATTCCATTATTTGCAAGTATATCGTTTTCTATAAAATGAATATCGACATTGTTATTTTTTGCATTTGTTTTAGCAATATTGAGCGCCTCTATTGATACATCTAAGGCATAAACGTCTGCATTTGGAAGCGATTTAGCCAAGGCAACAGAAATACAACCGCTGCCAGTTCCTATATCTAAAATTTTGATGGGTGTATTCTTATCTACAGTATCTATAATCCAACTCACTAATTCTTCCGTTTCAGGACGTGGAATTAATACAGCCGGAGTAACTTCTATCTGGCAGTTATAAAACTGCGTGTACCCTATAATGTATTGTACAGGAAATTCTTGCTTCAGTTTATCAAGGGCAGAAAAAATAGGTTCTTGTTCTGATTTGGAAATAGAGTACTCTGGATTTAAAGCCAAATAAAATCTAGGCACATTATACAAGGCTTCGGTTAATAAATAGAACATGCTATCGACTTCCTGCTGACCAAAGATATGGTCTAATTCTTTGTGATAAATATGTTGAATATCTCTTATTTTCAAAAAACTATAGATTTTTTATCATCCAAACAGAACAAGAATAATGTCCTGTGTCACCCATTGGGCCGTCTAATGTTGTAAAACCAACTTTGCGGTATAATTTTCGGGCATCATCCATGTATGGCATGGTTTCGAGATAACACTGCTCAAAACCTGCTTCTTTCGCAAATTTTAAACATTTTTCCATCATTTTAGCGCCTAGTCCCTTACCTCGTGCATCAGGTAAAAAATACATTTTTTGCAATTCACACACATTGCCTTCAAAATTATCGAGTGGTGCAATACCTGCTCCTCCAAGAATTTCGCCATCATTATCAATTACAAAATAGTGATGCCTTGGTTTACTATAATTTAAGGTCATATGGTTTAAAGAAACATCAGCATAAGCTGTTCCTATTTTGGGCACTCCAAATTCTATAAGTACGGCTCTTATGGCTTTAGCTATGGCAGAGTCGTCTTTAGTTTCTATTGATCTAATTAGCATATTGTCAAGGCTTAAAATATTGTGGTATTTTTACGTCTCAATAAGGCCATGAAGATAATGATAAATCTATGGTTAAAATAATCAATTTATCAACTAAAATTGTCAGATAAGGATAGTCATTACATGAAGCGTTGCATACAACTAGGAGGCAATGCGTTAGGAAGTGCCAGGCCTAATCCAATGGTAGGTGCTCTAGTTGTATATAATGATAAAATTATAGGCGAAGGCTATACCAGTCCTTATGGTGGACCGCATGCCGAAGTTAACGCCATAAACTCAGTTGTCAACAAAGCATTATTAAAACAAAGTACGCTCTATGCTACCTTAGAACCGTGCAGTCATCATGGTAAAACACCTCCATGTTGTGAATTTATTGTAAGGCATAAAATTCCAGAAGTGGTAATTGGTTGTATTGATGACAATCCAGAAGTAGCAGGCAAAGGTTTAAGCTATTTAAAAGCATCTGGTTGCGATGTTAAAGTCGGGATTCTTGAACAGGAATCCAAAATTCATCATAAACGTTTCTTTACATTTCACAATAAAAAAAGACCGTACATAATACTTAAATGGGCACAAACTCAAGATGGTTTTATAGCACCATACAAACGCAATAAGAAAGCTCCGGTTTGGATAAGTAATTCTTATTCTAGACAATTAGTGCATAAATGGCGTGCTGAAGAGCAGGCCATATTAGTAGGCGCTAATACCGTGCTTCAAGACAACCCTAGTTTAACAGTAAGAGATTGGGAAGGGCAAAATCCAACACGTATAATCATTGATAAACAAAATACTTTAAAGAAAACATTCACTGTTTTTAACGATGACGCTAATACCATTCACCTTACATCCAAGGAAATTGATTTTTCAAGTGCACCAGCTCAGCAAATTTGTGATGCATTGCATAAGAATACTATAACTTCTTTAATTGTGGAAGGCGGAGCAAAAACACTTCAGCAATTTATAAATGAAGGTTTATGGGATGAGGCAAGAGTATTTGTGGGGAATATGAATTTTAAAAACGGCATAAAAGCCCCTCTTTTTAATGGCAAACTCATTTCTGAAGAACCACTAAAAACTGATCTTCTTAAACGCTATGTCCATGATTAATACAATTATGTTCGATTTTGGTGATGTCTTTATCAATCTAGACAAAAAAGGAGCACTTGAAAAAGCTAAAAGCGTATTGGAGGTAGATCCTTTGGAGCACGAATTAATAAGCGTCAATACTAAATATGAGGTTGGTGGCTTGTCTTCAGATGCATTTATAAATTATTACTGTAACAGATTTAAACATTTATCAAAACCTCAAATCGTTGATTTATGGAATTCAATAATCGTTGATTTCCCAATGTATAGATTTGAATTTATAAAAGATTTAGCAACAAGTGGTAATTATAAATTAATCTTATTGAGTAACACTAACGCTATACATATTGCATACGTAAAACACATCTTTGCACAATTTGAATCCTTTAGAAATTGCTTTGATTATTTCTATTTATCGCACGAAATTAAATTGAGAAAACCCAATTTAGATATTTATCAATATGTAATACAACACAGCAAAACAAATCCTAAAAATTGTCTATTTATTGATGATACAAAAGAAAATACAGATGCTGCAATGCGATTAGGGTTTCATACCTGGAATATTGACGAAACTAAACAAGATGTCACTGAATTGTTTGATATTAAAAGAGACTTGTTTTGATATACCTAGGACTCAGTATTTTATCTTCCACCTTAATTTTTGTTGTATTTAAATACGTTGGTAAGTTTAATCTGAGCACACTTCAAGTCATCGTTGTAAATTATATAACTGCTTGTATCTTTGGTGTTGCAGCGAGTAATACTGAATTTTATCTTCAAGACATTATTGCCTCAAACTGGTTCATAGGTGCTTTCGTTTTAGGCTTTTTATTCATTAGTATCTTTAATCTCATGGCGTTAACAGCTCAAAAAAATGGGCTATCTGTTGCTTCAGTTGCAAGTAAGATGAGCGTAGTGATACCTGTAATATTTGGAATTATTATCTATAAAGAGTCTCTTGGATATCAGAAAATTATTGGAGTTTTGCTTGCCCTCGTAGCCGTTTATTTAACTTCGGTGACACCAAAAAGTGAAGCCAGACTATCTCGTCATATTTATCTCCCTTTATTATTATTCTTAGGATCTGGTGTTATTGATACATCTATCAAGTACTTTGCACCTCCAGATAATATTCAACTATTTTCTGCTACTATCTTTGGATTTGCATTTGTCATTGGAATACTGGTATTGGTTCTGAAGAGAAAAAAACAAACAAGATTAAAACCTTCAGTTATACTATTTGGAATTTTATTAGGTATTATCAATTACGGTTCTATTTATTTTTTATTAAAAGCCTTAAATGTTCAGAATGCGGAGAGTTCGGTTATTTTTACAGTGAACAATGTTGGTATCGTTGCCCTGTCTACCATTACTGGACTATTAATTTTTAGTGAAAAAATTAGTTTTAAAAACTGGATAGGCATTTCCTTAGCCATGATTTCAATTCTTTTGGTAACAACCTTATAACATGAAAGCAGATAGTTATAGAACCATTATAAAACCGTCTGACGAAGTATTATTTAAAGAAAAGAATAGTAAGTTTTTTGGGTATGTATATCCTGTGACAATTGAAGAAGATGTAAAACGATATATAGAGGTTTTAAAATCCAAACATACAAATGCAGGGCATTTTTGCTATGCATATGTTGTAGGCATCGAGGATTCTTATCACAGAATTAGTGATGACGGCGAACCTAGTAATAGCGCTGGAGCACCCATTTTTGGGCAAATACAGCACTTTGATCTAACCAATGTTTTGGTTGTAGTCGTTAGATATTTTGGCGGAATAAAATTAGGAGTCGGTGGTCTTATCTCTGCCTATAAGCAAACTTCAAAACTTGCATTACTGTCGTGTAAAATTGTAATTAAGTACCATCAGAAAACATTTGAAATCATATATCCTTACGAATCTACGAATTGGGTAATGCGAATGATTCAACAAAATCAGCTTAAAATACAAACTCAAGAATTCAAGGAGCAATGCAGATTAATTTTTTTGGTTAGACAAAAAGAGTCAAAAAAGGTATTGTCCCAGTTTAAATCTCAAAAAGAGATTCTGATAAATGAATTATAACGAATAATTATGCAGTTTGTCTAAAAGATATTTAGGGCATCGTGTAGGTCTATTCTTGTTAACATCTATAAATGCGAGTACTGTATTTCCAGTGGCCAAAATTTGATCTTCTGAGTTTCGTAATTCGTAATCAAATTCAATAGACGCCGTAGGTAGTTTTTTGAGTGAAGTTCTCACCTTAATGATGTCATCATAACATGCTGAATTTTTGTAATTTATAGCTATTGACACAACAGGTAGTTTAATACCACTGGCTTCCATGGATTTATAGGTAATTCCAAACTGTCTTAACCATTCCGTTCTTCCTACCTCAAAATATACAGCATAATTAGCATGATATACCACTCCCATTTGATCTGTTTCACCATATCTTACGCGAATTTCGGTTTCATTAAAATTCATATTTTAGGAGCTGTTTAAATTTAAATTTGTAAATTTAGGCAAAGATTAAACATGGTAAAAAAAAACTGAATATTCAATAGATTTTGATTTTTTTTTTAAGAATTTTGTTCACATATTTGCCCTGTATTAAATTCTTTAAGGGAACCTAACCATCTCTTTTTTTTGCTAATCAACTAACTACGAAAAACTACATTAAAGAATGAGTAAAACTGCGCAATCGGTTTGGAATAATTGTCTGGCTTTTATTAAAGATAATATACAACCGCAAGCATATAAAACTTGGTTTGAGCCCATCTCGGCAGTTAAATTAACAGAGAATGCTCTCAGTATTCAAGTTCCAAGTAAATTCTTTTATGAGTGGTTAGAAGAGCACTATGTTAAAATCCTTAAAGTAGCCCTTACAAAAGAATTAGGTGAAACGGCCAAATTGGTCTATGTCATTAAAATGGAAAACACCTATGGTAACAAACAACCCTTTACTGAGAAAATACCATCTGCTAACCGTTCTGCTTTAAAATCTCAAGATGTTGATGTTCCTTTTGATAATAAGAGTCCTGAGTTAAAGAATCCTTTTGTTATTCCTGGAATACGTAACGTTAAAATTGAATCTCAGCTTAATCCAAGTTACAGTTTTGAAAATTTCTTAGAAGGAGATTCTAATCGACTAGCAAGAAACGCAGGTATAGCTGTAGCGAACAAGCCTGGTGGAACTTCATTTAATCCATTACTTATTTTTGGAGGTGTTGGTCTTGGTAAAACACATCTTGCACATGCTATTGGTGTTGATATTAAGGATAAATATCCAGAAAAAACGGTATTATATATATCAGCCGAAAAATTTACGCAGCAGTATATAGATTCTGTAAAAAAGAATAATAGAAATGATTTTATTCATTTTTACCAAATCATAGATGTACTAATTATTGATGACGTTCAATTCTTCTCGGGTAAAACTGGAACTCAAGACGTATTCTTCCATGTGTTTAATCACTTGCATCAAAACGGCAAACAAGTAATCTTAACGAGCGATAAGGCTCCTGTTGATATGCAAGACATTGAGCAGCGACTGCTCTCTAGATTTAAATGGGGATTATCAGCAGAATTGCAAAGCCCAGATTATGAAACCAGAGTTTCAATTTTAAAGAACAAACTTTATCGCGATGGTGTGGAAATGCCAGATGAAATCATAGAATATGTTGCAAAACATATCAAGTCTAACGTTAGAGAACTTGAAGGTGCTATCATTTCATTAATTGCCCAATCATCTTTCAATAAAAAAGAAATTACCCTTGGACTTGCAAAAGATATTGTAGAGAAGTTTGTAAAGAATACCAAGCGAGAAGTATCTATCGATTACATTCAGAAAGTAGTTTCAGATTATTTTCAGATGGATGTTAATACGTTGCAGTCTAAAACTCGTAAAAGACATATTGTCCAAGCTAGACAATTGGCAATGTTTTTTGCAAAAAAATACACTAAGGCTTCATTAGCAAGCATAGGTTCTCAAATTGGTCAAAGAGATCATGCTACCGTGTTACACGCCTGTAAAACAGTTGATAATCTTTCCTCAACAGATAAGCAATTTAGAAAATACGTTGAAGATTTGTCTAAAAAGCTTTCCCTTTAAAAATTCATTTATATTATGACCCGCATTCTTATGGTTTGCTTAGGTAATATCTGCAGGTCACCTTTGGCTCAAGGTATATTAGAATCAAAATTACCTGAGGACGAATTTTATGTTGATAGTGCAGGAACCGCGAGCTATCATATTGGTAGCGCACCTGATTACCGTTCTGTTCAGGTGGCAAAATTAAATGGTATTGATATCTCTCATCAACAAGCTCGTAAATTTAAGGTTGAAGATTTTGAAAAATTTGACATCATTTTTGCCATGGATCAATATAATGAGAATGATATCTTACACTTAGCTAAATCAGAAGCACACAGGCAAAAAGTAAAGCATATCTTAAACGAGTCTTCCAACTCTTCTAAAAAGGATGTACCAGATCCATATTACGGAACAACATCAGACTTCAAAGAGGTTTATGAATTGCTAGATGGTGCTTGTCAAAAGGTCGCCTCCGACTTACTGAATGAATCTGCCCTATAAATTAATCGTATTTTTTTTGTATTTTTCTGTTAAAATTTTAGCTTTATGAAAGGATTGACCCCACTATTCATGTGCTTTTTGGTATATTTTGGTCAAGCACAAGTTTTAGATCTAGAATTATTTGCTACAGGTTTAGCTAGACCAGTAAATATAAAACACGCTAACGACTCCCGTTTATTTGTTGTTGAACAAGAAGGAACTATCACGGTTGTTAATGATGATGGCACGCTCCAAGCACAACCTTTTTTAGACATAAGAAGTAAAGTATATGATATTGGTCCAATAGGAGATGAACGAGGCATGCTTGGATTAGCCTTTCATCCAAACTATGCAACTAATGGCTATTTTTATGTTAATTATATTGACAATTCAGAGAATACTGTAATTTCTAGATTTACAAGAGATGCCGTTGATCCGACCATTGCTGACCCAAATTCAGAATTAATAATACTAACTATATCTCAACCATTTTCTAATCACAACGGTGGCGATATGCATTTTGGTTCCGACAATTTTCTCTATATAGCAACTGGTGATGGCGGTTCTGGTGGTGATCCACAAGATAACGGTCAAAACACCAATAATCTTTTAGGTAAAATTTTACGCATTGATATTGACAACACAGCTAACGGAAACAATTATGCTATCCCAAATGACAATCCCTATGTAGGAATGGTAAATAGGAGAGAAGAAATATGGGTTTACGGACTAAGAAATCCTTGGAAGTTTTCTTTCGATCGATTAAACAATGACCTATGGATTGGTGATGTAGGACAAGATGACATTGAAGAGGTTGATTTGTTGCCCGCGGGCACATCTGGCCAAAACTTAGGTTGGCGGTGCTATGAAGGTAGTGTGGTGTATAATGGTGCCGGATGTCCACCTGTTAATGAATTAACCTTCCCTGTTGCTGAGTATTCGCATTTTGCAAGTGGAGAATTTAAGTGCTCCATAACTGGAGGATATAGATATAGAGGAACATCGTACTCTAGTTTTGAAGGATTATACTTTTTTGCAGACTATTGCAGTCAAGAAATTGGATATTTAAGTTTTAACGGTTCAACCTGGGATATGACGTTAACAGATTTTTCTGGTGGAAATTGGACGGCTTTTGGTGAAGACACCAATGGCGAATTGTATGTAGCCGGCATCAATACTGGACGTATTTATAAACTTTTTGATCCATCGCTTAATACTAATGACGAATTTATGTCTAATCTAAATGTATACCCGGTCCCAGCAAAATCAGAATTAACAATTGATTACAGTTTGTATTCGCCATTAAAAATAGAATATCTTACATTATATGACGTAAGCGGAAAGGTTGTAAACAAAACAGCTGTGACTAACGATCAATTCCAAAAATTAGATGTGTCTTCGTTAGCCAAAGGGTATTATTTTCTTAAATTTAAATCTCGCTCTGCCGAAACGTTGGTGAAGAAAATTATAATAAACTAAATAGATGTCTCAATACGGAAATTTATATTTAATCCCAACAAGATTGGGAGATAATCCGCCTTTAGAGGTACTTCCTATTTCAATTAAAAGGATTATTGAGCAATTAGATCATTACATTGTTGAAAATGAAAAAACTGCTCGTGCATTTATAAAACGTATTGTTTCTGGTAAATCTCAACCAGATTTAAGATTAAAGGTTTTGAATAAATATACTAGTGAAATGGATAAAGACACCTTTTTAAATCCTTGCTTAGAAGGCTATTCGGTGGGTTTATTGTCTGAAGCTGGTTGTCCGGCAATAGCAGATCCAGGTTCAGAAATTGTGGCTTTGGCACACCAAATGGGTATTCGTGTAGTACCAATGGTTGGTCCATCATCCATTGTTTTAGCATTAATGAGCTCTGGTCTTAATGGTCAGAATTTTGGCTTTAATGGGTATCTGCCTATCGAAAAGTCTGAAAGAAAAAGTGAGATTAAACGATTAGAACGGAATTCATCAGAATATAATAGAGCCGAAATTTTCATTGAAACTCCTTATAGAAATACAAGTATAATGGAAGATCTATTAAAGACATTACATCCAAACACCAAACTTTGTGTTGCCTGTGATCTTACCTTACCAACAGAATTTATAAGAACCAAAACTGCTGTAGACTGGCAAGGTCATAAAGAGGACCTCCATAAAAGACCAGCTATTTTTATAATTCAGAAAACTTAGAGGATAACTCTAGCATTTTTGTAGGCATCTATATATGACGTATCGTAACCAGAGAATTTTTTCATGTAATTAAATACGCTAGTACCGT
>JABDIQ010000113.1 GCA_013003655.1 Winogradskyella sp.
TCAGAGTGCACCAGACTTGTTAATTGCTTGGCCAGCTCCTTCTGCAACAGTCTGAGGTGCGGCATATCGTCGTGCTCCTTAATTATAGCATCTATCTCTTCTTTTGAAAGAAAGGTAAATATCTTGATATAGCTTTTGGCATCTTCGTCACTAGAATTCAACCAGTACTGATAAAACTTATAAGGCGAAGTTCGTTTTGCATCTAACCAAACGTTGCCACCTTCAGATTTACCAAATTTAGAACCATCACTTTTAGTAATTAAAGGACACGTAATGGCGTAACCCTTACCATTGGCTATACGTCTTATTAGCTCTGTGCCAGTTGTAATATTTCCCCATTGATCACTACCTCCCATTTGTATGGTGCAATTAGATGCTTTATACAAATGCAAAAAATCATAGCCTTGAACCAATTGATATGTAAACTCCGTAAAACTCATTCCGTCTGTGGACTCTGCAGAAATTCTATTCTTTACAGAATCTTTAGACATCATGTAATTAACCGTAATGTGCTTGCCAACATCCCTAATAAAATCTAGAAATGAAAACGATTTCATCCAGTCGTAATTATTAACTAATACTGCAGCGTTGTCAGCATTACTTTCAAAATCCAAAAAATGAGACAACTGTGCTTTAATACATTCTTGATTATGGCGTAACGATGCTTCATCTAACAGATTACGCTCCGTAGATTTTCCTGAAGGATCACCTATCATTCCCGTTGCTCCACCAACCAAGGCTACTGGTTTATGTCCACAACGTTGATAATGCGCCAAGAGCATTATCGGTACAAGATTACCAATATGTAAAGAATCTGCTGTAGGATCAAAACCTATATATGCCGACCGCATAGCTTCATTTAAATGATCTTCTACACCTGGCATACTATCGTGTAGCATACCTCTCCATTTTAATTCTTCAACAAAATTCTTAATCATTAGGATGCATTTAGTTTATAATCAGCAAAGATATGTTTCCATAGTAAATGACAAAAGACAATTCTAAAAAAGCGTAAATTTGAGGTATGATTTTAGTTACTGGAGCATCTGGTTTAATCGGCTCTCATCTTTTATATAAACTTACCTCTAGCAATCAAAATGTTAGGGCATTATATCGTAGGAAACATAAAATTGATAATGTAAAGCACGTGTTTTCGTATTACACGTCTAATGTTGATGC
>JABDIQ010000119.1 GCA_013003655.1 Winogradskyella sp.
TCCTCAGGGTGAGGATGTGTTACTAGGAGTTTAGGTTTAAGTATGTCGATTCGCTTCTTTATGTAACACTACATAACATAATCGAATACTTACATAAACGAATGAACACATTCAAAAACCTAGGTCTTAACCAAGACCTTCTTAACGCTATTACAGATCTTGGCTTTGAAACACCAAGCGAAGTCCAAGACAAAGCAATTCCGATCTTATTAGAAAAAGACACCGATTTGGTGGCCTTAGCCCAAACAGGCACAGGAAAAACAGCGGCCTTTGGATTTCCAATGCTACAAAAAATCAATGTTGATAGTAGAACCACGCAAGGCCTTATCTTATCTCCAACACGCGAATTATGCCTGCAAATTACCAATGAGTTAAAACTATATGGTAAATATTGCAAAGGCCTTAATGTTGTCGCTATTTATGGCGGCGCCAGTATTACAGAGCAAGCTCGCGAAGTGAAAAGAGGTGCTCAAATTATCGTTGCTACGCCTGGTCGTATGAAAGATATGATTAGTCGCCGATTAGTTGATATCTCTAAAATTGAGTATAGTATTCTTGACGAAGCAGATGAAATGCTTAACATGGGATTCTATGAAGATATTACAGACATATTATCGCACACGCCAGAAGATAAAAATACATGGTTGTTTTCGGCCACCATGCCTAAAGAAGTAGCAACAATCGCTAAGAAATTCATGTTTGATCCGGTTGAGATTACCGTTGGTAACCGAAATGAAAGTACTAATACGGTTTCTCATGAATACTATTTGGTGAATGCAAGAGATCGTTATCAGGCATTAAAACGACTAGCAGATGCAAATCCCGATATTTTTTCGGTCGTCTTTTGTCGTACAAAACGCGATACTCAAAAAGTAGCTGAGCGTTTGGTTGAAGATGGCTATAGTGCTGGTGCACTACATGGTGACCTTAGCCAAAATCAGCGCGATTTGGTCATGAAATCCTTTAGAAATAAACAAATACAAATGTTAGTAGCTACAGATGTAGCTGCTCGTGGTATTGATGTTGATGATATTACACATGTTATTAACTATCAACTACCAGATGAAATAGAAACGTATACGCATCGCTCAGGACGTACTGGCCGTGCTGGTAAAACTGGAGTTTCTATGGTTATTGTCTCAAAATCTGAAGTTCGAAAAATAAAGAGTATTGAGCGCATTATAAAGAAGCAATTTGAGCAAAAGGATATCCCTTCAGGAATTGAAATTTGTGAGGTGCAACTCATGTCGCTTGCAAATAAGATTCACAATACCGATGTCAATCACGAGATTGATAAATTTCTGGTAAGCATTAACGAATTATTTGAAGATACAACTAAAGAAGAACTGATTAAAAAATTCTTTTCTGTAGAGTTTACCCGATTTTACAACTATTATCAGCGATCAAAAGATCTTGGAGTGGTCGACTACAAAGGCGGTGATGACGATTCTGGCAGAGGTTATAGTAAATCCTCTAACGACACAAGATACTTTATCAACGTTGGTAAAAAGGACGGCTATGACTGGATGAAATTGAAAGACTTTTTAAAAGAGCAACTTAGCCTTGGCCGAGATGACGTCTTTAAAGTTGATGTGAAAGATAGTTTTTCATTTTT
>JABDIQ010000172.1 GCA_013003655.1 Winogradskyella sp.
CGGAAGAATTTAATCATTGATTTCTGTATCTATTATTTCAATTGTAGATTCAATACTGTTTTGTAATCCTCTAAGCCATCCTGTTTCTACCATATATTTTGTGTAGTACCTATGAAGTAACTTATAGGTTTTAGGATATTTTATATACGCAATAAATGTCTCTTCATCTAAAGCTAATTCCGGATGATTTATCAAAGGTGTATCTGCATAAAAACGATTATGGAAGTCAGTTAAAGAATTAAATTTAATTATTGAGTTAGTCCAGTCCTCCTTAAACTCTAAAGTAGTTTTATCTAAGAATTTAAGATAATTTGTAGTAGTGGTCTCATAATCGGCAAGTGCAGTTGTAATCTCTTGTGATAGTAAACTAAATTTACCAGAAGACTTAGCGCTACTCAGTATTGAGTTATTTAGTACCGCTACTTCAACAGTAAGTATTTCCGAAATATACTGTCTTAAGCTATCTGTGGATTTATTCGTTTTTGAAGTAGCGGAAAAATTCATGACTTCAATGATATTCTTATTCATCTCATTTAAACGTTCAGTTCTGTTCTTAAATAAATTTAAATTTTCGTTGAGTTCTTGTTTTATATTGTCAATTAAAATAGACCGTTCTTTAGATTGCTGATGTTCTTGATTTAAATTATTAATCCAAAGTGCAATCAAAATCCCAATGACTACAAGGATAATTTCGCCAATGGCGTATTTAAAGTACCGACCCGTTTTGTTCTGTTCCATAAGTTTATAACGTATATGACGGAAGAATTTAATCATGAGCTATTTTTTAATTTAAATACATCTCTATTTCATCGATGAACTGTGAATTAATATCAATGAGTTTATTTAACTTGACTATTAGGCTTTGGCTTGCCAGTTCATTTCTCCTAAAAATTCCTTCGAGTGCTTTTTGACCAGTATTACTTTCTAAAATTAATGCAGGTACTTCACTTTTAAATTTTAATTTATCCATATCTCCAAGGATCGACGAAAAAAGCGCTCTATTATCAACTAAAAATCCATCAGTCCATAAGCTAAACTCGGCATTCTCACTAAAGGTATTTAGGCGATTTTCCTCCAAGGTCATTTCTTTAATATTATTGATATATAATTGTTCAAGTTTATTAATTGTTGCTTCTTGTGAACCTGCATAATATTTGGTGGTTGACGATTCATTGCGCTCTATAGTACTTAAAAAATGACGCTCTACAAGAACAAAATACACTGTATTGGTGAATGTGATTGGGTCAACATTTTCTATTCCTATATCAAGAATGTATTTACTTTTTTCAGCTTTTTCTTTTCGCACATCTCTAATCTCAATTAATCGTAATCTGTCTTCTTTGAGGTTTTCGAGTTTTTGATTGAGGTAAATATTGATCTCGTTTTGAAGTTTGCGATTTTCATTCCAATTGTTAATTTGTAATGCAATGAGAATTCCAATGACTACAAGGACGATTTCGCCAACGGCGTAAAGGACATATTTTTTTGTTTTGTTCTGGTTGATCATGGATTGACGTATATGGCGGAAGAATTTAATCATTTGAAATACAATAAGATTCTAAAAGATCTTTAAGTTGATTTGCAGATTCTTTCATTTCTCTTAATAAGGCTTTTTCTCTTTCGCAAATGATAACAGTCATGTTCATATGATCTTTTACGTTAATAAACAGATTACTACTCGGGTCTTTTTGCCATTCAGTACTTTTTAATAACTGTTGTAGTTCTTCCCCAAAAACCTCCTTATACAACGGCACCTCGTGTAAACCAAAATCTGTATACGTAATATAATCGAAAATATGTTGCGATAATTGATTGTAATTATCAGTAATGACGGTAAGCAAATTATCTTGATGTGTGTAGAACTTTAAAATTGCACTTTTAATAGCATCATTCTTTAAAATTTCTAACTTACCCGATGACGTAATATCTTCAATAGCTGCTCTGGTGGAGACAAATCGTGTCGACCTTATTGAGGATATATAATCTTTTATCAATATCGTTTTATCATTTTGAACTTTCAATAAATTGGTAAGTAGCGTTTTTGCTTTTTCCTGACGACTATCTAGAGATAAAATGGAAATATCTATATTAACAATGTCTGCCTTAAGGTCTTCCAAAATTTTACAGTATTAAGTCGTCTCCTGTTGTTTTTCTTTACGTTGCTCATTCCAATTATTAATCTGTAATGCAATGAGAATACCAATGACTACGAGGATGATTTCGCCAATGGCGTATTTAAAATATTTGCCTGTTTTGTTTTGTTCCATGAGGTTATAGCGGATTTTTCGGAAAAATTTTATCATTATATTTTTATTCAATGATTAAATAACCATTTTCTACAGCGCCATATGCATTTATACAATGACCTCGTTCATCTATGACTTTAACGAGATTATTATTATCACCATCTAGACCAAAATAGCCCGAAGATGGGATGGTTCTAAAGGTATTTGGTGTAATTTCTATAGTGGCAACAGGTTGGCTGAAATTGTTGGTAATGTTTAAATACAGAGTCTCGTTTGTAAAATTGGCATACAATTCACTAGCACGACGTTTCTTTAGATTCATGAGTTCAGCTGACTCTACATCACAACCATAGTTTACAAAAGGTTGCATATTGTATTGCTGAAATAACTCGATAATAGCTTTATTACTATAACCGTATTTAACTCTTTTAATGGTTGCAAGCGCCGCCATAGTTTGTGCTCTGTAGCGTGTAACCTTGTCGTAATAATTTTGAACTTTTGCCCAGTAAGCTAAAGCTAGTGTTTCATAACTTTCATCATTAAGAAAATAGTCTATGGCCTTTGCGTTAGATATCGCGTCATTTTTAACAAACCAATTAAAAAGGAATAACGTTTTTCCGTTATTTTCAATATTTTCGTCTAGGTTAGACCATGTATCGTCTAGTGCAAACTTATTATACTGTATATCTTTTATCGCTTCTATTATAGGTTTATATTCTGCATTAACTATCTTTTCTGATTCTACAAACTGATTAATATTTTTTTCTTTAGGGATTAGATATTCCCAATTAGACACTAAATACCTGAGATTATAATTGGCGTTATAATCTTCTTCAGTTAGCTTTTTAGCTGCTATAAGGCGCACAAGAGAGTCTTGTTTTCGATAAAAATCTAATGTGTAGTTGGTGGTCTTATAGTTACTTATTAAGTCTTTTTCAATATCTAATAATAATTGATCAATTTGGGTTTTTTTCTTGCGTTCTTCATTCCAATTATTGACTTGTAGCGCAATCAAAATACCGATAACTACGAGGATAATTTCACCAATAGCGTAAAGCAAGTATTTTTTGGTTCTATTCTGGTTGATCATGGATTGTCTTATTTTACGAAAAAACTTAATCATAATAGGTTGGTTTTTAAGATCATCTTCGCATTTTCAGCAGATTCCAGTAAACTTTCCATCTGCCCCTTATGAAAGGTCGCAACAATGCCAACGCGTACAAAAAGCGCTTTAAATTCTTTTTTCTTGCTCAAAATTTTATCCAAAAGTTCAGGGTTTGATCGCATTGGTCTATTGTCGTCGATCGAAATGGAAAAATTGATCTCTGAATAGGTGACTGCCGTAAGTTTTCTTATATCAGAAGTGGTCTGTGTTGGGTACTCACTAAAATTAGCGGCGACTCTTTTTAGAAATCCATAGTGCTTGAAAAGGGTTTCAATGGTCTTCTGATCTTTTATCAGTTTTAGTTCACCCGATTGAATTAATTGTGTCCATGTAACGGGTTCTTGATACCATGGGCCAGCACCTGTGGCCCTTGAAAAATTACGCCAAAATGAAGTGGTATCCCTAATGACGGTGTTGGGCTCGTTCCATATGGCCAATAACGCATTGATGGCCTCTTGCTGGTTTGTAAAATTCTCTTTGATTCGGGTATAATTTGTCATTTCATCGTCCAGCTCTTGGATCAATCTTTTTAAATATGCCTGCTCTTGGGCACTGTTGGAATTTTCTATGTTCCAATTATTAATTTGAAGCGCAATGAGAATACCTATGACCACAAGTATAATTTCGCCAATGGCATATTTAAAGTACTTGCCTGTTTTATTTTCACTTATAAGGTTGTAGCGTATTTGACGGATGAATTTGATCATAGTATTCTAAATGCTTCGATTTATATTTAAAACTGGAAATAAATAAACTGCTCTCCACTACCTTGTGCTATACATATCAGTACAAACAATATAGCCCAAACAACACCCAACACCATTGGTGGTGTTTTGAGAGATACTGCGTTCATTGAGGTATTGCGCATTACCCAATGACAAATAAATAAAATGGTGATCACCGTGAACACTTTTATAATATCAAAAGATTGCAGTATTTTTTCACCGTCATTCAATCCAAACATTGAGGCTAACATATTTTTTGCAGTTGTAAATTCACGTGCTCTAAAAAACACCCAGGTTATGTTAACACAGGTGTAAGTTAGTAACGCTAGCAAAATACCATTCCAAGCATTTATTTTAATATGGATTTTATGTCGTAGTAAGCGTTCTATAACCAGATAAATACCATGAAGCGCTCCCCAAATAACGAAGGTCCAAGCGGCTCCGTGCCAAAGGCCACCCAACAACATAGTTATCATTAATGCGGCATACATTCTGGTAATACCATGTTTGTTGCCACCTAAAGGAATATAGAGATAGTCCCTAAGCCAGGTAGATAGTGAAATATGCCAACGTCTCCACAGATCTGAAAACCCTATGGCTGCATATGGATATCTAAAGTTATCGGGTAATATGATGCCTAACATTAATGCAATACCGATGGCGCAGGTAGAATAGCCTGCAAAATCAAAGAAAATCTGTCCTGAAAAAGCCAAGGTTCCTGTCCAGGCATCTAAACCGTTTAATAGGACTCGAGATCCAAAAACATCATCAGATGTGCCAGCCAATAAGGTATCTGCCAGTACTATTTTTTGAAATAAACCTATGGTTAATAAAAATGTTCCCCATAAAAACTGCTCTGTGGTTGCCTTTTTTTCCTCATAGAATTGAGTAATTAATTCTTTAGCTCTAACAATAGGACCTGCTACCAATTGTGGAAAAAAGGTAACATACAACGCAAAGTCTAAAAATGTACGTGCAGGTTCTATTTTCCTTTTATACATATCTATAGTATAAGACATGGTCTGAAAGGTGTAGAACGAAATACCCATTGGTAATATAATATCCATAGGTTTTGCTGTAAAATCCACACCAACCGCATTTATAGCAGTCACAAAATTTTCAAGCAGAAAATCACCATACTTAAAAAAAGCAAGGAAACCTAAGTTGACAAACAAACTTAGTAACAACCAAAATTTTCGTTGACGCTGATTCTCTAGAACAGCTAATTTTTTTCCGGCAGTGTAATCCACGACTGTTGAAATCCAAAGTAGAATAACCAAAGGTGGATTCCACATGGCATAAAACAAATAACTTGCTAAAAGCAACATTCGTTTTTTATTGGTCCAATTAAATAACTTAGAGTAGTACAGGACAAGAACTAACACCAAAAAGACGATAAAACTTAAAGAGTTGAATAACATAATTAGTTGGTTGGTTTAGTTAGTGCGTTATCTTTGATCATTTCTTGTGCTATAACACGTGTAAATATATCAGCGTCTTCTGCACTTAAGTGAGACCACTCTGGACATATCATATTCTTTAGTTCTTCATAATCTTCGTAATGATAGCTCTTAGCTCCTGTGATTTGTACCAATTGGTCATAAAGCTTTTCTCTAGGGAAAAATTTAAGTTCTCCTTCTTTAAACATACCGCTTGATGGTGGTCTTACTAAAATAAGATTGCCACCGCGATCTTGAAACTTTTTGGCATCTGCTGCAAAAAATTGGGTAGTTCCTTCAATGTCTGGAGGAGGTCCTTTACTAGTTATAATAAATTTCCATGCATTTTTAATGACGTTGGCAAACGCGGTATCGGTTGCTGTACGGTCAGTCATTCTTGTATTTCTATCTCTATCAATAGTGCCGAATTCAAAAAATGGTGGATATTGTGGTTTCCCGGTGCGTTCTGGAAGTTTAACTCGTTTTAATAGGCCTTTGAGGTCAATATTTTCATCCGCCTCTTCTTCATGACCAGACATCATTACTAAATTTTCTTGAAGCGGAATGGACAACCAGTGATTAACGCGATGTGCATACGTTCGTTTATGAAAGTGATCTACACGAGCTTGAGGCCGCTGCCATGGTCCTGCCTTGGGAAACGTAGTTGAAAAAAACAAAGGTGGTGTAACACCTACGATAATTGTTCCCTTGAAATCTGTGTGCTCAACAATGTCATGAAAAATAGGTAGTGGCGAACTTCCTGCTGAAGCTAATTGAATGGGTTTTATACCTGTGATCTTTTCAAATTCATCTAACTGAAAATCAAAAAGCACACGAGAAGAGCCTGTTAAAACAATGTCTTTGGAGGTTAGTGTATTTACTTTGGCACGTTCTACAGCCCAGAGATGTTTGTTATCATCAAGTGTTGGTTGGTAACCTTGAGAACGCCAATATATCTCCCAAGAAACTAATCCGATTGCGCTCAAGACCAGTGCAACCAGGAACGAGGTTTTTAATTGCATATTGATTGGTTGTTAGTTAGTTAGTAATAGTGTGTTAGTAAGTTATTAACCTACTAACTATATTAAATATAATCAATAATTTACAGTAAAATTGATTTCAAGGTTTTACTCTACTTATTTTATTATAGATTTATTTTACTCTATTAATTCTTCAATATCATCAATTGCATCGGCATAGAACTCTACAGTTTTATTTTCACTCATAAT
This sequence comes from Winogradskyella sp., assembly GCA_013003655.1. Classification (GTDB taxonomy): domain Bacteria; phylum Bacteroidota; class Bacteroidia; order Flavobacteriales; family Flavobacteriaceae; genus JABDIQ01. Next base: position 6,805 of record JABDIQ010000172.1, read on the forward strand.
ATTATATTGAATTTTTCAAAAGAATTTAATCATCAGCTAATTCTGTTTCTATGGATTTCATCAATGTCTTCGTTTTTTCTAATTGAGCAAGACATTTATCTCTATTATTCTCGGCACTATACTTTCTGCCTTCTAATTGTTTAGTCAGTTTATATTTTTTCTCAGGTCCTAAGTTAGATTCAAGG
>JABDIQ010000020.1 GCA_013003655.1 Winogradskyella sp.
GCCGTTTTCTAATATGTCTTTCTTGGTCATCATCTCACAATCTCTATTAATATAAAAGCTACAAATAAAGTGGTATCATAAGAATCCCTCAACAATTTTAAGGCTTGTCTTACATAAGATTTAAACGTACCTAGTGGCACATTCATCTCTTTATAAGCTTCTCTATGTGTAAACCCTTTAAAATACACCAATTCTATAGCGGTCTTGTACTTGCTTTCTAATTTTGATAGTGCACCATTCAACTCTAAAAATTCTGAATCTAAAGATGCATCTTCTGTCTTATTTACATATACACTAAAATCATCGGTTTGGATGAATGGATTTTGCTTTCTAAATGAATTTAGTGTTTTGTTTCTCGCAATTCTATAGACCCATGTGTAAAAACTTCCTTTGTCAATATTGTATTGATGCGCTTTATCCCACACTGTAATGAAAGTTTCTTGCAGAAGATCTTGAGCTAGAACTTCATTTCTGGTCATTTTTAGTAGTACACTATAAATGGCACCAGAATATTTGTCATATAGTAATGATAACGCTTGTTCGTCTCGCTTTTGTAATCTTTTAACAAGCGCTTTATCGTCCTGCATCGATGTTAAATGTTTCCCAAATTTAAAAAAAATTAATCCAAAGGTTGAATCGCTGTGTAAATAAGAGTGAAACAAAAAAACATAATGTTCAACTTAAAACAAACACAATGAAAAAATTAGTTTTTATTTTAACAACATTTGTAGCCTTAGCATTTTCTAATACGGCTATCGCACAAAAAACCATCGTAGATATTGCAGTATCTAATGATAATTTTTCAACTTTAGTAACAGCACTTAAAGCTGCAGACTTAGTAGGCGCTTTACAAGGTGACGGACCTTTTACAGTATTTGCACCGACCAACGATGCATTTGCCAAAGTAGATGCAGATGCCTTAGCCTCGTTATTACAACCAGAAAACAAAAAAGCACTAGCAAATGTATTAACCTACCATGTAATACCATCTAAGTTAATGGCTGTAGATGTGGTTGCTGCTTTAAAAGCAAATGATGGAAAAGTTGAGGTGAAGGCCTTAAACGGACAAACCTTGACCGTCATGTCTAAAGACGGAAAAATTTGGTTGAAAGACCAAGCTAACAATTACAGTGAGATCGTTGCAACCGATGTAGCAGGAAGTAATGGTGTGATCCATGTGATTGATACCGTAGTAATGCCTAAATAATCTGTTTTGTTTAGCTAAGATTGCTATGAAGAAGAGAGAAGCACTTACCTTTTGGTAGGTGCTTTTTTTGTTGCCAAGTTGAAGATAAAGGGCTAGACCATTATAAATAACAAAAAATGTTAGTGACATTTTGACATTTATAAAATAATGGCAGTAATTTTGCCACTTCTAAATCGAAGATTTAAACATAGTATTGTTAAATATGAGTAAGAAAGACAAACAAACAGAGATAAACGAAGAGTTACAGGAGAATGAGGTCCTAGAGCAAACACAGGAAGAAGCTCAGGCTAAACCTGAAAAAACTAAGGAAGAAACACTGCAAGAGGAGTTAGATAAAGAAAAAGATAAGTTTATGCGTCTCTTCGCAGAATTTGAAAATTATAAGAAGCGCACCACGAAAGAGCGTATAGAGTTATTTAGAACGGCCAATCAGGATGTGATGACGGCACTTTTACCAGTTTTAGATGATTTTGATAGAGCTTATAATGAGATCTCAAAAACCAAAGAAAAAGAATTACTTAAAGGTGTTGAGCTTATAAGCAACAAGCTTAAAACAACATTAGAGCAAAAAGGCTTGAAAGTCATTGAGGTTTCTGCTGGTGATGACTTTAATGCAGATGATCACGAAGCCATCACGCAGATACCTGCACCAGATAAAAAATTGAAGGGCAAAATTATTGATGTAATTGAAAAAGGCTATAAACTAGGTGATAAGGTTATTCGTTTTCCAAAAGTAGTGATAGGCCAATAAAAACAAATTATGAAAGAAGATTATTACGATATTTTAGGAGTGTCAAAAAGTGCAAGTGATGCCGAAATAAAAAAGGCTTATCGCAAGATGGCACTAAAATATCATCCAGATAAAAACCCTAATGATAAAACTGCTGAAGAAAAATTCAAAAAAGCAGCAGAGGCCTATGAGGTGCTTAGTAATCCTGAGAAAAAATCACGATACGATCAATTTGGTCACCAGGCCTTTGATGGATCTGGTGGTTTTGGTGGAGGCGGAATGAATATGGAAGACATATTCAGTCAGTTTGGTGATATTTTTGGTGGCGCTTTTGGAGGCGGCGGATTTAGTGGTTTTGGTGGCGGTCGTGGTCAGCGTGTGGCTAAAGGTAGTAACCTAAGAATTCGTGTTAGTCTTACCTTAGAAGAAATTGCTAATGGTGTAGAAAAAAAGATTAAAGTAAAACGTAAAATACAAGCGCCAGGCACAACCTATAAAACGTGTAGTTCTTGTAATGGTTCTGGGCAAGTTACCAGAATTACCAATACCATCTTAGGTCGTATGCAAACATCTAGCCCATGTCCTACCTGTAATGGCGCTGGTCAAAGTATTGACAAGAAACCTGCAGATGCTGATGCGCAAGGACTAAAGGTATCAGAAGAAACTGTTTCTGTTAAAATTCCTGCAGGAGTGGTAGATGGAATGCAGTTAAAAGTGACTGGAAAAGGTAATGAAGCTCCAGGAAATGGAATTTCTGGCGATTTATTGGTTGCCATTCAAGAAAAAGAGCATCCTACATTAAAACGCGAAGGCGATAATTTACACTACGATCTATATATAAGTTTGCCAGATGCCGTATTAGGTACTAGCAAAGAAATAGATACAGTAACTGGTAAAGTGCGAATAAAGATTGAGGAAGGTGTGCAGTCAGGAAAAATTTTACGACTACGTGGAAAAGGTATTCCTAATATAAATGGATATGGCAAGGGCGATTTGTTAGTTCATGTTAATGTATGGACACCAAAAACGTTAAACAAAAAGCAAAAAGACTTCTTTGAGGCTATGCGTGATGATGAACATTTTGAACCAAAGCCTGAAAGTAGCGATAAATCCTTTTTTGAAAAGGTTAAAGATATGTTTTCATAATAAGGCCTACTTTGATAAAAAATATTATCTTTGACCCATCACTAATGCTTAATTAGTGGTAATTTTTCTTTTTCATAGCAATTTTTTCCCATCCTTATTGTAAAATGAGGGTGGGTTTTGTTTTTAGAGTCATTTCTTTAAAAATCGACAAAAAATGACCATTATCTAGCTATTTTGTTTAACGTTTATCTTTCTTCAAATTATAGAGAAATTAGTGTTTAACATTTAATATATTTACACTCAATCCTCCAACATCTAAAAAACATACATGAGTGATTTATTAGTAGCCAATTCAGTTTCTAAACGATTTGGTGATTTTACTGCATTAAATAAGGTTTCAATTTCAGTTCCAAATGGCAGTATTTTTGGTCTTTTAGGACCAAATGGAGCAGGTAAGACTACCTTGATTAGAATAATAAACCAAATTACAATGCCAGATGAGGGCAAGGTGTTATTAGATGGTCATGCACTAAAACCAGAACATATTAGAGATATTGGCTATCTGCCCGAAGAGAGAGGACTCTATAAATCTATGAAGGTTGGTGAGCAAGCCTTATATCTTGCGCAATTAAAAGGGTTAAGCAAGTCCGAAGCTAAGTCACGACTAAAATATTGGTTTGATAAATTAGAGATCGGTGATTGGTGGAATAAGAAAATTCAAGAATTGAGTAAAGGACAGGCTCAGAAAATACAATTTGTTGTTACAGTTTTGCATAGGCCTAAGCTGCTCATTTTTGATGAACCGTTTTCTGGTTTCGATCCCATTAATGCCAATTTAATTAAGGATGAAATATTACAATTACGAGACGAAGGTGCAACGGTCATTTTTTCAACCCATCGTATGGAATCTGTTGAGGAATTATGCGATCATATAGCACTCATTCATAAATCAAAGAAAGTTCTAGACGGGAAACTAAATGATATAAAGCGACAGTACAAGACCAATACCTTTGAGATTGGTCTACAATCTAATAACAAGGATGAGGTTATAAAGGCTATACGAGAAAAATTTGAAGTGCTACCTGCTACCTTTAAAAATCTATACGACGATATTAAATTGAATGTTAAAATAGAAGAGAATGTTTCACCTAACGATTTGCTATCCTTTTTAACATCAAAGGCCGAAGTCCATCATTTTGTTGAAGTCCTTCCATCTGCCAACGATATATTTATTCAAACAGTAAAAAATAATTAAGGATGAATCATTTACCGCTCATTATAAAACGAGAATACCTCACCAAAGTGCGCAACAAATCCTTTATTGTAATGACTTTTTTAAGTCCAATGATAATGATTGCATTGGTAGCTGTGGTTGCCTATTTATCTCAATTAAATAATAATAAAGAACGAACTATAGCCATATTAGACGAAACTGAAATGTTAAGTAGTGTTTTTGAAAATACCGAAAACACAACTTATAACATCTTAGAAGCTACAGAATTAAAGGATGCATTAGAACTTATAAAAGATGATGAAAGCTATGGTTTACTTTACATTGCTAATACAGATAGTATAGCAGAGATAGCACAAAACATAAAGTTTTTCTCAGAGGAATCTCCTTCGCTAACAGTGATTTCTGGTCTAGAACGAAAATTAGAAAGACGTTTAACGGATCTTAAACTGGAGCAAGATGGCGTAGATATTGAGCAAATAAGAGCTTCTAAAACAAATATAGATATCGCTCAAGAAAGTTTTGATGGTCAAAAGAGCTCTAAAATTGATAATCTTTTAAAACTGGCATTTGGCGGTATAGCTGGCTACTTACTTTTTATGTTTATTATTATTTACGGTAACATGATTATGCGTAGTGTCATAGAAGAAAAAACTAGCCGCATTATAGAGGTTATTATTTCCTCTGTAAAACCGATACAATTAATGATGGGTAAAATTATTGGTACATCATTAGCCGGAGTCACACAATTTGCTATTTGGGTCGTCTTGGGAGGACTAATGTTTGTAATTGTGTCGTCTATTTTTGGTATAGACATGGCGCAAATGCAAACGCCCCAGCAAGAAATGATGAATCAGGCCATGCAGAGTCAAGGTACACAGGCTATGGCGGAGAATATCATTATCTCTATTAATAATCTTCCTATAACAAATCTTATTGTGGCCTTTATGTTCTTTTTCATAGGTGGCTACCTGCTTTATAGCTCGTTATATGCAGCCATAGGAGCAGCCGTTGACAATGAAACAGATACACAACAATTTATGTTGCCAATATTAATGCCACTGATTTTGGCAGTTTATGTTGGTGTATTTACAGTAATTGAGGATCCTCATGGTACGGTATCAACCGTTTTTTCGTTTATTCCATTTACTTCTCCAGTAGTTATGTTAATGCGGATCCCTTTTGGCGTACCAATGTGGCAACAGATTCTTTCGTTATTATTACTGATAGGTACTTTTATGTTGGCTGTATGGTTTGCTGCCAAAATATATAGAGTTGGTATATTAATGTACGGTAAAAAACCGTCGTATAAGGAACTATTTAAGTGGTTGAAATATTAAAACAATGCAACAATTAAAGGATTTTTTAAATTACACGTTTGAGTTTTCAAAAGAAGTAGAGATTAGCGTAAAAGGTATTTTACTGGTTGTTTTTATTTTAATTATTACTTCTGTTTTCTTAAGATTTTTTAAACGATTGCTTACTCGACGTTTACCTGAAGATGATAAGGTGAAATTTACAGTGGTCTTTGGGTATGGTCGTTGGATACTATATGTTATTATTTTTCTAATAACATTAAATGCTATAGGGGTCAATGTTACTGCTGTATTTGCGGCATCAGCTGCACTTCTAATAGGTGTAGGACTTGCATTGCAAACCTTATTTCAGGATATAATTTCTGGTATATTTATTTTAATCGATCAGACCGTTCATGTTGGTGATATAATTGAGATAGATGGCAAAATAGGAAGAGTTGAAGAAATAAAGTTAAGAACAACAAGAGCCGTGACCATTGACAACAAGGTAATGATATTGCCCAATCATTTGTATTTAACCAACAGTTTATACAATTGGACACAAAATGGAACGTTAACAAGAGAGTCTGTTACCGTTGGTGTTGCATACGGTAGTGATGTTCAACTTGTAAAAAAATTGTTGATTGAAGCTGCAAATTCTCATCCAAGAGTGCTTGCTCCAGAAGAGACTACAGTATTATTCACAGAGTTTGGAGATAGTTCACTGAATTTCAAAGTTGTTTTCACTATAGATGATAGTTTTACTGGAGCAATTCCAAAAAGCGAAATAAGATTTGAAATTGATAAACTTTTTAGAGAAAATAAAATTTCAATTCCTTTTCCGCAAAGAGATATTCACATTATTGAGCAGAAATAAGTAAAAATGAAATTACTCCATAATCAATTAAAAGTAGTTTTACTAATAGTTTTTGTTATGGGATTGTTTCAAGATATCGAAGCTCAGCTTACTGATATTGCAAGACTTGAATATTCTTTTATACCAAAATCAAGATCTGATGACGAGTATACACGCATAAGAACTCTATTAAATTATCCAATAAAGATAGGAGGCGATAGTTACCTGGTTATCGGAGGTGAGTACAATAGAATAGCTTTAGAACTTGAGGACACTTATCCTTTTGAGACGGATAATATCAACAGAATTCAGGTTATTGATCTAAATCTGGGTTATACATTTAAAACAAGTAAACATAATCGTTTTGCAATACAATTTAATCCAAGATTGGCATCAACGTTAACACAGAGTCCCACTATGGACGATGTTTTTTTAAATGGTGCTGTTTACTATATAAATGACAGAACAGATGATGATGATTTAAAAAGACCTTATAGATTAGTTCTTGGGTTAACCTATAATACAACTACAGGCATACCATTTCCGTTGCCATTTGTGAGTTATTACAGGCGCATCAATAAAAAATGGTCAATGAATTTGGGAATTCCAAAAAACAACTTAAATTATCACATTGATGACCAAAATATCATTGAAATATTTGGAAGTGTAGATGGATACTTTGCTAATGTGCAAGAAGGATTTATGGTTAATAATCAACAAGTTAGAAGTATTTCACTTTCAGTAGCAGTACTTGGACTTGGGTATGCATATCATTTTTCAGAGCATTTATCAGCATATATGTACTCAGGATGTACAGTTTTGTTAAATAATGCCCTGAGACAAGAAGACCGTACTGAAATATTTAAATTAGATCAATTAAACGCATTCTATTTACGAACCGGATTAAAATTCAAAATATAAATGTCTAAAATTTTAATAATTGAAGATGAAGCCGCTATAAGGCGAGTATTAGTTAAGATACTAACTGAGGAGAACGACGCCTATAACGTCGATGAGGCAGAGGATGGGCTAATAGGAATAGATAAGATCAAAAAAGAAGACTACGACCTTGTTTTGTGTGATATAAAAATGCCTAAAATGGATGGTGTTGAGGTTTTAGAAGCTACTAAAAAGATTAAACCTGAAGTCCCAGTGGTAATGATCTCAGGTCATGGTGACTTGGATACGGCTGTTAATACCATGCGTCTTGGTGCTTTTGACTATATATCTAAACCACCAGATCTTAACAGACTTCTTAACACCGTGAGGATTGCTCTAGACCGTA
>JABDIQ010000219.1 GCA_013003655.1 Winogradskyella sp.
GTTTACATTAACAACTTCATTAACTACACGTTTAATAAAAAAATCGCCACCATTTATTTGAGGCGAAACATAATCTATAACAACACGTTTTTGATTTTTCATAAAAATGATTGGTTAAGAATTTAAATGTAATAAAATTAGGTGATACGACTTAAGCCATTGTAACTCGTAATTTAAATAACGTATCCTTTAGGAATTACGGCACCTTTTTTAATGACCACTATCCCGTCCTTAATTAAATACAAATCTGTTTCTACATCGTCAAGGTGTTTGCCGCCATTAATTCTTACGTCATCCGCAATGCGACAATTTTTATCAATAATGGTGTTTTTAATAAAGCAGCGTTCACCTATTCCCATTAACACTTTAATATGATTAGATTCAATTTCTTTTAAAGATTCGTAATGGTCGCATCCCATCATATAGGTGTTGATCACGGTTGATTCTTTACCGATTCGAGATCTAATACCAATAACAGAACGTTCTATCTTAGCAGCGTGTATAAGACATCCTTCTGCAATTACAGATCTAACCAAGGTGGTTCCCGATATTTTAGAGGTTGGTAGAATCCGTGCTCTAGTGTAAACACGTTGATTAACATCATAGAGATTAAACTGTGGTATTTCATCTGTTAATCCAAGGTTAGCATCAAAAAATGAATCTATATTACCTATATCTGTCCAATATCCTTCAAATGGATAACTTATGGTTTTATGATCATCTATTGACTGTGGTATAATTTCTTTTCCAAAATCATTGGTATCTGGATTATTCATCAGCTCTATAAGCAGCTCTCTATTAAATATATAGATACCCATAGAGGCCAAATATTCACGTCCTTGATTCTTCATTTCGTGACTCACATCAGACGTCCAATCTGGCAATAGATCTGATGATGGTTTTTCTATAAAGGATGTGATTACGTTGTCTTCGTTAGATTTTAATATACCAAATGAGGTAGCATCCTTAGCATTTACAGGATATGTTGCAATTGAAATTTTAGCATTGGCATGAATATGTCGTTCTAACATGTCATTAAAATCCATTTGATACAATTGATCACCAGACAAAATTAAAGCATATTCAAAATCGTGTTCTAAAAAATGATGCATGCTTTGTCTCACTGCATCTGCTGTACCTTGAAACCATTGATCACTACCAATAGTTTGTTCGGCTGCTAATACATCTACAAATGCATGGCTAAAAAAGCTAAAATGATAGGTGTTTTTAATATGTCTATTTAACGACGCAGAATTAAATTGCGTAAGTACATATATCTTTTTAAGGTTTGAATTTATACAATTAGAGATAGGAATATCTACTAAACGGTACTTTCCTGCAATAGGCACTGCCGGCTTTGATCGTCGCTCAGTTAGTGGATAAAGTCTTGATCCTTGTCCACCTCCTAAAATAATACTTAATACCTTATCATTTATCATGCTTTGTTGATTAACGTGTTATACAATTCTTTAGTCTGTTTGGCAATGGCTCTCCAATCAAAATGATCTTCCACTCTCTGTCTGCCTTTTATGGCCATGTCCTCCCTCAATTTACTATTTCTTGTTAATTTATTAATACCTTCTGCCAAATCTTTTGAAAATTTGTCTGGATCAACTGGTTCAAATGGTGCTTCTTTTTGTTGTTCTACAGGTACTAAAAGACCTGTTTTATTATGTACTACAACTTCTTTTATACCACCAACCGCACTCGCAACTACGGCAGTTTTACAGGCCATTGCTTCTATATTGATAATGCCAAAAGGTTCGTATATTGATGGACAACAAAATACTGTTGCATGTGAATATAATTGAATTATTTCGGGTTTTGAAAGCATCTTGTCTATCCAAATAATATTGCTTCTGCTTTTTTTAACCTCATTTACAGAGGCTTCCATTTCCTCACCTATTTCCTTGGTGTCTGGAGCACCGGCACAAAGTACAATTTGAGTGTCTTCGTCTATATACTTTATAGCATTAACCAAATGAATGATTCCTTTTTGTCTGGTTATACGTCCTACGAACAATACAAATGGTTTGCTATTATCAATTCCATACTCTGTTAAAGTACTAGATTGAGAAGTCACAGAGTATTGTTCTAAATCAATACCGTTATAGATAACTTCAACTTTATTAGGGTTTACATTAAAATGTTTCAGTACATCTTCTTTAGTTTCTTTAGATACGGCGATTATAGCATCAGCCATTTCAATTGCTGTTTTTTCTACCCATGATGATGCATCATAACCTCTGCCGAGTTGTTCGCGCTTCCATGGTCTTAAAGGTTCAAGAGAATGGGTAGTAATTACTAAAGGAATTCCGTAACAAAGTTTGGCAATAATACCCGCAAACTGAGCATACCAAGTGTGGCAATGAACTACTTGTGCATCTGAGGTGTCAGCATTCATCTCCACACAGGTTGCAAGGGTTTGTAAAACGGCTTTAAGTTTAGGGTCTGATTGATTAAAAGCTTCTCTATCATAAGGAAAACCTGTTATACTTAATGGCCCGCCTTTTTCATCCTGATCTCCAAAACAACGAACATCAACATCCATGAGTTTCGATAATTCGCTGGCCAAATATTCAACATGCACTCCTGCTCCTCCATAAACATAGGGTGGAAATTCTCTAGTATAAAATAATACTTTCATTGACTTTTAATTGGTTGATGTATGTAAGCTTTACTTGAAAACTGAGACCAAATACGTATAAATATTCTTAGATCAATTTTCATTCGCAAAGAGCCTTAAAGGTACTAAAATTAGTAAGTTTAATTATAGCCTAAACATTAAAATTTGGTTAAAGAATAAATTTTTAAGCCTAATGATTCTATCTTTATAAAAAAACGATGAAAAAATTAATTACACTTAGTCTTATTGCAGTTTTATTTAGCTGCAATGGTTCTGCACAAAAAAACAATGAAACCAAAGAATCCTTTGAAGTTACTAAAACTACTGAGCAGTGGAAAAAAGAACTTACTGAAAAACAGTATTATGTTTTAAGAGA
>JABDIQ010000233.1 GCA_013003655.1 Winogradskyella sp.
CCTATTAGATTAATAAGAATTTGAGATAGCCTTACATTATCGCATTTTATAAACTCTGGTATAGAGTCATCAATTGAAACCTGCATTTGGTTATTGGTTTCTTCTAATCGGTTTTGAAAGGAGTTAACAATATTATCTACTAACGATCTTAGGTTAACCGACACGTGTTTTAATTCTATCTTTTCAGATTCCATCTTACCGATTTGTAAAATGTCATTCACCAAGTTCAATAAATAGTCACCTGAATATTTTAATGATTTTAAGTATTTTTTGTCTTTGGCAGACAGATTGTTATTGTTTAATAGAATTGATGTTAAGCCTACAACACCATAAAGTGGCGTACGTAATTCATGGGTCACATTACTTATAAATTTGGTCTTTAATTCTGAAGACTTCTGGGCCTGATCTCTTGATATTTCTAACTGTTTGTTTCTAACTTTTAAAATATTATTCAACTTTTGTTTGGCCTTGTAATTTTTAAAGATAACTATGGACGATACACCTAGGAAGATGATCACGAATATAAAACTCATGTTCAACATCATTACGCGCTTAGCTACTTGTTGTTGGGCTATTTTTTCTTTGATTGCAGATTCTGCCTCGAGCTTATAATTGGCTAACGACAGTTTTGTTTCGGCTATTTGCGCTTGCTTTATACGTACTTCGTTAAAGAACTGTTCTCTAGCTTCGTTGTGTGAAATCAGCGCTGAATAGGCCTCATCCTTTAAATTAAGAGACGCATAAGACAGAGAGAGTTTCTTGTAAACTTCACTCAATAATAAATTACATTTTACAGATATGGCTTTCCGATCGCACTTCTTTAAATAACGACTCGCCTCTTTCAGCTTATTATTAGCCAAATTAAAAGACTGTTTTTCAAAAAGGTATAAGCCGTATGTGTAGCTCAAGGTGCCTCTTAAGTAGTAATTTGGTGAGTCAATTTTAGCAATATTATTTTGCGCTCTAAGGATATATATAAATGCTTCATCTAATCGATTCGATTTAATATAAGCTTGCGCAAGGCTTAATCTTATATCAAACAACACATGATTTCGCTTGTCATTATTATTAGGATCTCTAACGTCTTCTTCTAAGGCAAATTTTAAAGCCTTTTTATAATAGGGGATAACATCTTCTAAAGCTTTCTTATCTAGATACATTCTTCCCAAACTGAGATAAGAATTAGCAATTAAATAATTATCGTCAATAGACTCCGCATTTTTGAGCATCTCTAAATAACTTTGCTCTGCGTCTTTATAATCTTGCATATTAGTAAATATCTTACCAAGATTATATTTGGCTACAGCACTGCCATAAGCGTCACGGATTGAATCAGACAATCTTGATGACTCTTTATAAAAATTAAAAGCAATTACAATATCGTCATTGAGATAATGACTTAAAGCGAGTGAATTTATGCTATCTATACGTTTAATAACTTCTCTCTCACTAACAGCAAAAGACGTACTAAAAAACAAGCATGCACAAATAAGCAGGTATCTATTTAGCTTCATGTTAATTATGATTTGGGATTCACAATCTAAATCAAGTCTTATCTCTACCCTGAAAAAATTAGCCGAAATGTTAAATAAAAAGACAAAATGCGTTAATATCGATGAACTACACAATTTGCCAATGTTTTTAATCTATAAAATTCACCTTTCACGGATTATTTTTTTTAAACAACATCTCTGAAACTTGCTGTTTATTAGATAGATATACATAAACATGTAAAAAATATACCCAGCTTTAACTGGGCATTTTTATATAAAAATTTAATAAAATAGTCTTATAATTTACGTCTTACAGAACCTGCGAAGTCTTCAAGATCGTCTTTAACCTTTCCTAGTTCCTCTTTAATATTTTTGGTAACCTCTGTGTCCACTATGCCTTGATCTTTAGCGCTCTTTGTTACCTCATGTTTAATATCATTGGTGGCATCTTTTAAGGCACGCATACCTTTACCCAAGCCTCTAGCGATCTCAGGAATCTTATCAGAGCCAAAAACCATCACTACAATAAATAAGATGAAAATGATCTCTGTGCCGCCAATAAATAATAAGG
>JABDIQ010000255.1 GCA_013003655.1 Winogradskyella sp.
AAATACGACTCGCTTTTTAGTCCCCTTCATTAAACTAACTCTGTCAAATTATCGTTGACTGTCCTAAGTGGATATTCGTAAAATTTTGATTACTGTCGTTAGGATGATAAATAAAATCTTGAATAAAATCTCCAACTTTGGTGGTGCTCACAGCTTTTTGTTTCGTGTTGAGATCTGAAGTAGTGATTCCTAGTTTTAAAGAACGCTCTACGGCCGCTTGCACTAATTCTGCTTCGTCTTGAAGACCAAAATGTTCTAATAGCATAGCGGCAGATAATATTGAAGCAATAGGATTTGCCAATCCTTTACCTTTGGCTTGTGGGTAGGAGCCATGAATAGGTTCAAACAAAGCGTGTTGGTCACCTACTGAAGCCGAAGCTAATAATCCTATAGAACCACCTATAACACTGGCTTCATCAGAAATGATATCACCAAACATGTTTTCGGTGAGGATAACATCAAATTGTTTAGGATTTAGGATTAATTGCATCGCGGCATTATCTACAAATAAAAAGTCTAGTTTTACTTTAGGGTATTGTTTAGAAATTTCTCCCACAACTTTTCGCCATAGTCTAGAACTCTCTAGTACATTGGCCTTATCAACCAAAGTCACCTTGTTTCGTCTGGTTTTTGCTGCATTAAAGGCTAGATGCGCAATACGTTCAATTTCATGTTTTGAGTATTCACAAAGGTCGGAAGCCGAATTACCGTCTTTACTTATTTTTTTCTCTCCAAAGTAAATTCCACCTGTTAGCTCTCGATAAATACTAATATCCGTACCTCTAATAATTTCTTCTTTTAGAGGTGACTTTTCAAGTAATGTTTCATAAGCTTTTACTGGTCTAATGTTGGCGTAAAGCCCAAGTTCTTTTCTCAGTTTTAAAAGTCCTTGTTCTGGTCTTACTTTAGCAGCGGGATCATTATCGTATTTAGGGTCTCCAATAGCTCCAAATAAAACAGCGTCTGTTTCTTTACATAGTTTAAGTGTTTCATCCGGTAGTGGATTACCTGTTTTGTCAATGGCTATTGCACCTACAAGCGCTTTACTAAATGTAAATTTGTGATTAAATTCTTGCGCTATAGCCTGCAAGACCTTTTTAGCTTGCGCGGTAACTTCTGGTCCTATGCCATCACCTGAGAGTTCAGCAATGTGTAATTTCATTTAATTGAGTTTAGCGTTTTTTCTTCAAATGCCATAATCTGTGGTTTTTTACTTAAGAGATAGTCTATATCATCGTAACCATTTATTAGACATGTTTTTTTATAGGGATCAATTTCAAATTCAGTTTTAATGTCTGAATGTTTTATACTTAAGTTTTGAGAGTCAAGATCTACTATAAGTTCTACTTTAGGATTAGATTTTATAGTAGCAAATAGTGTGTCAAGAAAAGACTGTGAAACTTGTATAGGTAATATGCCATTATTAAGTGCATTACCCTTAAAGATATCTGCAAAGAAACTGGAGATAACTACTTTGAAACCGTATCCGGCTAATGCCCAAGCAGCATGTTCTCGACTAGATCCACAACCAAAGTTAGTACCAGCTACTAAAATTCGTCCTGAGAATTTAGGGTCGTTGAGTACAAAAGAGTCATTTACACTATTATCCTTATGATATCGCCAATCTCTAAAAACATTATTACCAAACCCACTACGATCTGTGGCTTTTAAAAAACGAGCAGGTATAATTTGATCTGTATCTACATTCTCAATGTCTAATGGAACAGCTGTTGAGGTTAATATTGTAAATTTTTCCATTTAATTAAGGTGTTTTGTAATATCAATGATTTTACCTTCAAGAGCAGTAGCGGCAGCCATAAGTGGACTTGCTAAAATAGTACGAGAGCCTTGTCCTTGTCGGCCTTCAAAATTTCTATTAGATGTAGATACGCA
>JABDIQ010000256.1 GCA_013003655.1 Winogradskyella sp.
AAACTTTTATAAATGCGAATGCATTTGGTTGTCCTTAAATTAAATTAATCGATGAAAAAAGTATTCTTTAGGCCAATTCTTGTGGCTTTATTAGTAGTAACAGCCTTTGGTTACTCACAAGATTTTCAAGGCAAGGCCTATTACCAGACTAAAACAACAATGGACATGAGCGAATTTGGAGGTGGAAGACAATTGTCTCCAGACCAAATAAAGCGCATGCAAGAACGTATGAAAAGCTTCTTAGAAAAAGAATATGTCCTCACCTTTAATAAAACCGAATCCATTTATAAAGAAGAAGAACGACTAGAAGCCATGGACTCTGGTGGTTGGGGCGGTTTTTCAAGTAGTTTCAATGGAGGTCCTAAATATAAAAATCTAAAAAGTAAAGAAATGCTTCAGGATCAGGAGTTTTTTGGGAAGCAGTTTTTAATAAAAGACGAATTAAAGCCCTTAGAATGGAAAATGGGTACAGAAACGAAGCAAATAGGGAGTTATACTGTATTTAAAGCAACGGCTACCAAAGCAGTAGAAGGTTTCGATTGGCGATCAATGAGACCACGAAATAATAATAATGAGAAACGAGATGAGAAGAAAACGGATTCTACTGCCGCTAAATCTTCAGATGATCCTTTAGATGATATTGAAATTCCTAAAACAATAAAGGTTGTCGCTTGGTATACGCCGCAGATACCTATTAACCAAGGACCTGACGATTATTGGGGCTTACCAGGTTTAATTCTTGAAATAAATGCAGATCGTACGACCATTCTTTGCACTAAGATTGTATTAAACCCGGAAGAAAAAGATACTATTAAAAAGCCTGAAAAGGGAGAAGTAGTGACTCAAGAAGAATACAACAACATCACCACGAAAAAAATGGAGGAGATGAGAGATATGTATAGAGGTCGCGGAAGAGGTAGAGGTAGAGGTAATTAATATTGCACACGAGGATTAACCATCCATTTTAATCAAAACAACCAATGAAAAAAATAAACTTACTCCTTGCATTA
Source organism: Winogradskyella sp. (assembly GCA_013003655.1). Taxonomy (GTDB): domain Bacteria; phylum Bacteroidota; class Bacteroidia; order Flavobacteriales; family Flavobacteriaceae; genus JABDIQ01. The sequence goes on from JABDIQ010000256.1 coordinate 1,011, forward strand.
TTTTTTAGTGTCTACGGATTTTCTCAAGTAAAAATGCAAGGCGTCGTCAAAGACAGTCTCGGCGCTCCACTAGAATTGGCTAACGTCATTGCTATAAATAACGAAACAAAGGCCCTAGAATCTTATGCTATAACAAATGATAAGGGTAGATATATTCTTGCCTTAGGTAAAAATGCTAAATACAACGTACAGGTAAGTTACATAGGACTCAAAACAGCATCTGAAGTTATAGAAGCTAAAGAAGTGGATATTAATAAAGATTTTACACTTCTACCAGACAATGCATTAGACGCCGTAGAATTAACCTATGAAATGCCTGTAACAATAAAAGGTGACACCATTATATACAATGCAGATTCCTTTAAAAACGGTTCTGAACGAAAGTTAGAAGACGTTTTAGAAAAGTTGCCAGGTGTAGAGATCAATGAAAATGGCCAGATAGAAGTTGAAGGCAATCAGGTCCAGAAAATCACTGTTAATGGTAAAGACTTTTTTGATGGCGATACTAAACTTGCGACCGAAAATATTCCGTCTAATGCCGTTGATAAAATAGAGGTTTTAAGAAACTTCTCTGAGGTTGGACAATTAAGAAGTGTTACTAATAACCAAAACAATGTAGCGATTAACATCAAACTAAAAGAAGGTAAAGAAAACTTCTGGTTTGGAGATATTACCGTGGGTGTTGGTGATGCACCATCGCCAAATGATGAGTTGTATTTAGTGCAACCCAAGTTGTTTTACTATAGTCCAAAGTATAGCATCAACGTTATTGGTGATATGAATAATATAGGTGAACCAGCTTTATCCAATAGAGATCTTCGTAGTTTTGGAGGTGGATTTAGATCACCTAGTAGAGAAAGTGGAACACAATTAAATCTCGGAAATAATGGCCTTTCTGGGCTCACAAATTCTAGAAATGCACAGAGTATAGAGTCTAAATTATTAGCTACAAACTTTAGCTACTCCCCGAAAAATACATTAGACCTAAGTGGTTTTTTAATTTTCAATACAACGAGACTCAGCACGCGTCAAGAAAGTTTTATAAGATATACAGATACTGATTTAGGAATTCCAGATGAAGAAACTATCAATACAGGTCGAGAGGCTTCAGATCAAGGTTTGGCAAAGCTTAGTGCCTCGTATAAGCCAAATGTAAACAATCAATTAGATTACGATCTTTTGGCGCGTTTATCAAAAGATTCTGAGCGCCAGACCGAGTTGTCATCTGTTCTTGGAGAAACATCTCAATTAGATGAAGTAACTCCTTTTAGTATTAATCAGAATCTTAACTACTATTACACCTTAAACGAGAATAATATTTTTGCGCTTGAAGCTCAGCATTTAATAAGTAATGAAGATCCATTTTATAACGCTGTCCTTCAAAATGATCCAGACAATAATAATGATCCTGATCCTAGTAACAGAGATGCGTATGATAACACTGCGGAATCACTAGGGCTAGATCAAACACTTAATACCTATAATCTAGGGCAAAATGAATTAGTAAAAACTAGTCAATTAGATGCAAAGCTTGATTACTATAATATTCTCGGTCCTAAGAGTAATATCAGTTTTACATTCGGAACAATTTTAAGTAAACAAGATTATGATTCTGATATTTTTCAGTTTTTAAACGACGGAAGCGCTTTTACACCGACACCAAGTATTACAGATAGTGATGGCAATTTATTAGGCGTTGTAAATAACACACAATATAATTTTAGTGATATTTATGTAGGAACACGTTATAACGTTCGTACAGGTAAGTTTACGTTTAGACCCGGACTTTCCATTCACGCGTATGGTAACCAGAATATTCAATTTGGTGAAAAATTTGAAGATAATTTCTTTAGAGTGTTGCCGGATTTTGAAGCACGTGTTCAGTTCAAAAAATCTGAAAGTCTTCAGTTTAATTACAGGATGAATAATCAGTTTACCGATGTAACTAATCTAGCAGAAGGTCTAGTTTTAAATAGCTTTGATGCCCTGTCATTTGGTAATGCCGAATTGCAGAATGGCCTATCGCATAGCTTATCTTTAAGATATCAAAGCTTCAATCTATTTAATAATACGAATGTCTTTGCTTTTGTGAACTACAACAAGAATATTGATCAAATAAGGTCAATTGCCAATTTTGATAATGTAATCACCACAAATACCTTTTTTAACTCACAATTTGCTGATGAGACATTAACGGCATTTGGTTCTTGGCAAAAGCGTTTTGGTAAGTTCATAACACGGATGAGAGCTAATTTTAATTACAGTCTCCGAAACCAGTTCATTCAAGGACGGCAATCTGTTAATGAATCTTTTAACCAGAGTTATTCACCAGAGGTGCGTACTAATTTTAGAGAAGCACCAAATGTAAGACTGAGATATACCTACTCTATTAATGATAACCAACAAGGAAGCAGATCAACCCAAGTCATCACCAATTCTCCTTCGGTACGTTTTGATGCTTACATCTGGGATTCAGTTACGTTTGTAACAGATTTTGCGTATACCAATCAAAATTTTGAAGGAACGTCTGAATCGTTTCAAACCTGGAGTGCACGATTAGGCTATCGTAAAGATAGAGATGCTAAATGGGAGTTTGAGGTAAGGGCAAATAATATCCTGAATATTGATGCCAATATTAGTAATAATGTCACTAATTTTTCTGTGAGAAATGATGCTGTATTTCTACAGCCACGGTTTATAACACTCAGAGCAATTTATACACTTTAATAAAAAAAGCCTTCTCAATAGAGAAGGCTTTTTGTTTTTATTGATCTCTTAATACATGGAGTAAACCTGTTATAGAATGCGGATTCCCTTCGTAATCTTCGTAAGTTCCACTAAAATTAATATCTATATAGTCTCCAACTTCTCCTATAGCGGTTAAGTTATAGGTAATGTTATTGTTTTCACTAGACATACCTAAACACTCTTGGATATTAAATCCTGTATCTTCAATATCATTCCAGTCTAAATTATCGTATGTGCCTAAATATTGAGACTCATTCAATACACCAAATAAGTAGAAACACGAATTAGCGTTATCACTACCACTAATGTTTAATGAAGGGCCATTGTAATTAGAGCCATCCGTATAAAAACTAGCATTAATGAAATCTAATAAGATCACCGTAGGTTCATCATCAATCGTATATTGAATAAATTCTTCAACATCATTACAAGCGCTTAAAATACCAAGACTTGTCTGTGGGGTATTAAATGTATAATTGATTTCACCTGTAGATTGTAGATTTGCGTAATCATTGGCGACTACAGAGAACGTATTGTCATTATCACAACGCAATAAGTTGATCTCAAACGTGCCATTTGTAACTACATCGGTAAAAGTTTCATTTCCGTAAGTTAATTGTACATAACCATCTGTAACGGTATTTCCATTACAGGTGTTAAATTGTCCTACAACAGTTTCAGAAATAATTTCTGTAGAATTATTCAGAGTAATTGTTATACTAGAATCTTCAGTAAATGGACCTATCATTTCAGTTTGTAATGGTGTGTCATCACAAAACTGGTAACCATAAACATTAAGCTCTAACACTTCTTCGCTTGGCACAAATCCGCATGTTTCACCAACATCGTTTAAGTTACCACCGCGTGTACCAAAGGTGTTACTTGTAATTGTTACGTATAAATTATTTAAAGGATTTCCTTGTTCATCATTTACTGAAACGCAAAGTGTCACTGCCTCAGCCGGAATATCACAATTCCAAAATGAGAAGTGAGAAACCGTACCTATATAAAAATTGCCATTTAAAGTAGCTTGTCCTTCTTCTTTCCAGTAACCATTGATTTCGTCAAAATACCAAAGCGGAATCGTAGCAGGAGCACTAGGTAATAAACTAGCATCAACAGGAATTCGTATTTCAGACGTACTTCCAGCAGCTAAGTTAAGATCTTCGCCAGCAGTACCTCTTAATTCTACAGCTAGCATTCCTAAAGTTTGAAGCATACGCTCAGCGCCATCCGTATTTTCAGCATAGAGCATTCCTGGCATCTGTAATGGCATAGACGTATCCACAGGATCTAAATGATGCATTATAACATCAACAGATCCGGAATATTCAGTGCCATCTTCCTTTATGAAATTTCCATCCAGGCTCACAGAACTTCCATTGGTCATCGTTACGGTTTCAGCAGTACCGCTGTTTACAGTAGCTACTACATTAGCTTCAAGGAGCATAATAGTTACTTTATTTGTTCCATTAGATGGTACAACACTTCTAGAGCCATGAATGTAGCCTTCTTTTTCAGCTTTTATATAGCCAAAACGCTCATTAACAGCGGCATTTCTAATTATAAAAACACCATTATCATCGGTCACTTCAGTTTCATTGCCAATTGTTATGGTAACACCAGCAATAGGTTCGTTGTTTTTGTTGATTACTGTACCAACAAAATCTCTGGTCATCTGATTTCCAAAATATTCCGAAAACGTATCAGGAATAATATTCTCATTATTAGGATTGTTGTTTGAAGGTCCATCGTCCTTCTGACAAGATGTAAATGTTAATGATACGGCTAAGCACCAAAACACAAGTCTTTTTAGAGTAAATTTTAACTTCATTTGATTTAGTTTTTGGGGTTATTGTTGTATTTAGTATATCTATATAACAAGCAAGTTTATAAGATTCCTACCCTAAAACTAAAATTTTTGAAGATGAGGATTAAAAAAACCTTCTCAGTCTGAGAAGGTTTTTAGTCGTTTTAGAGATTAAATGCAGATTTTACCTTGTCTACATAATCTAATTTTTCCCAGGTAAATAGTTCTACATCCATTGTAATGGATTCACCGTTGGGTTGATTAAATGTTTTAGAAACAGTTTCATTTGTCCTTCCCATGTGGCCATAAGCAGCGGTTTCACTATACATTGGCTGGCGCAGTTTTAATCGCTCTTCTATAGCAGCGGGTCTCATATCAAAAATTTCGGAAACCTTTTCGGCAATCTCACCATCGGTAATATTAAACGGACAGGTTCCAAATGTATCAATAAATATACCCATAGGCTCTACAACACCAATGGCATAAGATACTTGCACTAATACTTCTTCACATAAACCAGCAGCAACCAAATTTTTAGCAATATGTCTTGTGGCGTAAGCAGCACTTCTATCCACTTTGCTTGGATCTTTTCCAGAGAACGCGCCACCACCATGGGCACCTTTACCACCATAAGTATCTACAATAATCTTTCTACCTGTTAATCCTGTGTCTCCGTGAGGTCCTCCAATAACAAATTTTCCTGTTGGATTGATATGGTAGGTGATGTCATTTGTAAAAAGTGGTCGTATGTGTTCAGGTAATTTTGCTATAACCCTAGGCATTAAGATTTCTACGAGATCTTTGCGGATTTTGGCTAGCATAGCTTCATCTTCATCAAACTCATCGTGTTGAGTAGAAATAACAATGGCGTCAATGCGTTGAGGTACATTATTGTCAGAGTACTCGATGGTTACCTGACTTTTAGAATCTGGTCTCAAATAGGTTATATCCTTATTCTCTCTTCGTAGCGCAGCTAGTTCCTTTAGAATTAAATGCGAAATATCAAGAGCAAGTGGCATGTAGTTATCGGTTTCACTCGTGGCATATCCAAACATCATACCTTGATCTCCTGCACCTTGTTCTTCTTTAGACGCTCTATCAACACCTCTATTGATGTCTTCAGATTGTTCATGTATAGCAGAGAAAACACCGCATGAGCTTCCGTCAAACATATATTCGCCCTTTGTGTAACCAATACTGTTAATAGTGTCACGTGCTATCTTCTGTACATCTAAATAAGTATTAGATTTTACCTCACCTGCCAATACAACTTGACCTGTGGTAACAAGTGTTTCACATGCTACTTTAGACTCAGGGTCGAAGGCTAAAAAATGATCAATTAATGCGTCGCTTATTTGATCTGCCACTTTATCTGGATGTCCTTCTGATACACTCTCTGAGGTGAATAAATACGCCATATAATTTTAAGTTTTGTAAGTAAGATTTGACGTGTTTGCACAGAAAGTATGGTACTGTCTTTAGCTTTTTTTTAAACTATCTCTAGTTCAAAGAGGTTGCAATCAGTCAAATCATTCCTCTTATTAATTCTGGGCAAAAATACACATTATAACCAAATTAAAAAACGCTTTGAGCATTTAGGTATTTTTTTCTTTAAAAGCAATATTTGGTTGCTATGTTCTTAAGAAACTGTGGCTATAAATTAAAATTTTGGCATCATTTGGTTTTAAGCTTTTATATTGAGATATTTGCAGCAATAAGTTCATAAACGTACTGAAGGTTATCAAGAAAGGCGGAGGGAATAGACCCTATGAAACCTTAGCAACCCTTTATTTTGAAGAAGGTGCTACATTCTACTGTTTTTATAGAAGAGATAACGAAAAGATAAAATTTCACTTTTCCTGATAACGCTTAGTATTAAAACATCAGGAATGCCAAACATACATACCGAATTAGAGAAGCGTATCTTAGTACTTGATGGTGCTATGGGTACCATGTTACAACAATATAAATTTACAGAAGCAGATTTTAGAGGAGAACGATTTAAAGATTTCCCTGGATCGCTTCAAGGAAATAATGATTTGTTGTCGCTTACTCAGCCAGAAGCTATAAAAACAGTTCATGCCAAATATTTTGAAGCTGGTGCTGATATTGTTGAAACAAACACTTTTTCTGGCACTACAATAGCAATGGCAGATTACCAAATGGAACACTTAGTTTACGAATTAAACTATGAGTCTGCTAAAATTGCTAAGGAGGTTGCTGTGAAATTTACACAAAAGGATCCATCTAAACCTCGATTTGTAGCTGGCAGTATTGGACCAACAAATAGAACAGCAAGTTTATCACCAGACGTAAATAAACCAGAGTATAGAGCAATAACATTCAATGATCTAAGAGTGGCCTATAAGCAGCAGGTAGAAGCTTTAATGGATGGTGGTGTAGATCTGTTATTGGTTGAAACTATTTTTGATACTTTAAATGCAAAAGCAGCATTATTTGCTATAGAAGAAGTAAAAGAAGAGCGTCAATCTACAATTCCAGTTATGGTGTCTGGTACAATTACCGATGCTAGTGGCCGTACATTATCAGGACAAACTGTAGAAGCATTTTTAATTTCTATTTCGCATGTACCGTTATTAAGTGTTGGATTTAATTGTGCACTCGGAGCTGAGCAATTACAACCATATCTGAAGCGTTTAGCACGCGAAACAGAATTTTTTACATCAGCACATCCAAATGCTGGTTTGCCTAATGCTTTTGGAGAATACGATCAGTCACCTGAGCAGATGCAGGCATTGATTGAGGATTATCTTAAAGATGGACTAATAAACATTATTGGTGGTTGCTGCGGAACTAGTCCAAACCACATCAAAGCAATAGCAGACGTTGTTAAAACATATGAACCAAGAAAAATAGCAGTAAAGACCTATGAATAAGTATTTAAAGCTATCTGGTTTAGAGCCTTTGGTAGTTACGCCCAATTCTAATTTTATTAATGTAGGTGAGCGCACCAATGTTACAGGTTCCAGAAAATTCCTGAGACTGATAAAAGAGAATAAATATGATGAAGCACTAGAAGTTGCGAGAGATCAAGTGGATGGAGGCGCGCAAATTCTCGATGTTAATATGGATGAGGGAATGTTAGATGGTAAAGAAGCCATGGTTAAGTTCTTAAACCTAATTGCGTCAGAACCTGATATTTCTCGAATTCCTATTATGATAGATAGCTCTAAATGGGAAATTATTGAAGCCGGATTACAGGTAGTACAGGGTAAATCAGTAGTGAACTCCATTTCACTTAAAGAAGGTGAAGACGAGTTTATGCGCCAGGCAAAACTTATAAAACGCTATGGTGCGGCAACTATTATCATGGCCTTTGATGAGGATGGTCAGGCAGATAATTACGACAGACGCATAGAAATATGTGAGCGTAGCTATAGGATACTAGTAGATAAAGTTGGATTTCCGGCAGAAGATATCATTTTCGATCCAAATATATTCCCAGTAGCTACAGGTATGGATGAGCATCGAAAAAATGCTATCGATTTCTTTAAAGCAACAAAATGGATTAGAGAAAATTTACCATATGCACATGTGTCTGGTGGAGTTAGTAATGTGTCATTTTCATTTAGAGGTAATAATCCAGTACGCGAAGCTATGCACTCAGCATTCTTGTATCATGCTATACAACACGGCATGACTATGGGTATTGTTAATCCAACGATGTTAGAGGTGTATGATGATATTCCTAAAGATCTCTTAGAGCACGTAGAAGATGTATTACTAGATAGAAGAGATGATGCTACTGAGCGCTTACTTGATTTTGCCGAAACTGTGGTTGGAGTTAAAAAAGAAAATGACGGCTCAGCATTGCTGTGGCGAAACGATGCGTTACAAGATAGAATTACACACAGTCTAGTTAAAGGAATTGATGCCTTTATTATTGACGATGTAGAGGAAGCACGTCAATCAGTTTCAAGACCTATTGAAGTTATAGAAGGCCATTTAATGCGCGGAATGAATGTGGTAGGAGATTTATTTGGAAGTGGAAAAATGTTTTTACCACAAGTTGTGAAGTCTGCCAGAGTTATGAAAAAGGCCGTAGCATATTTGCAACCGTATATAGAGGCTGAAAAAGATGGCAAGGCAGAATTTGCAGGTAAAATACTAATGGCTACCGTAAAAGGTGATGTGCATGATATAGGTAAAAATATAGTGAGTGTTGTATTAGGCTGTAATAATTATGAGATTGTTGATCTTGGCGTTATGGTGCCGCCAGAAAAGATTATAGAAGCAGCCATAAAGGAAAACGTTGATGTTATAGGGCTTAGTGGTTTAATTACCCCTTCATTAGATGAAATGGTTTATCTAGCCTCAGAAATGGATAAGAAAAAAATGAATATTCCTTTACTCATTGGAGGAGCAACGACTTCGAGAGCCCACACTGCCGTGAAAATTGCGCCAAAATATCAAAATACGGTGGTTCATGTTAATGATGCGTCAAGAGCTGTAACTGTAGTTGGAAATTTGCTTCAGGATAATAACGCTATATATAAGGAGGACTTAAGAGAAGAATATGAGAATTTTAGAGAACAATTCTTAAATAGAGGCAAACAAAAGGAATATGTTTCAATTGATGAAGCTAGAAAACGAAAGTTCTCCATTGACTGGAAAAGTACAAATATTGTTGCACCTAATCATTTGGGTGTTCAGGTTGTTAACGAATTTGATCTGAAACTATTAGAGCCATTCATTGACTGGAGTCCTTTCTTTAGATCTTGGGATTTACATGGCAGATATCCAGATATTTTGTGCGATGATGTGGTTGGTGAACAGGCTACCGAATTATTCAAAGATGCTCAACAACTATTAAAAAAAGTATTAGATGAAAAGTTGCTAAAGGCAAAGGCTGTTTTTGGTTTGTTTAAGGCTAATACGGTTGATCATGATGACATAGAGGTGTCTTACAATGGAAGCACCTATAATTTTTTAACATTGCGGCAACAATTAAAGAAGAGAGAGGGTAAACCTAATTATGCGTTGGCGGATTTTATCGCACCAAAAGAAACAGGAATTCAAGATTATATAGGATGTTTTTGTGTTACTACAGGGTTTGGTACACAGGAACTTGCCCAGAAGTTTGAAGCAGAACATGATGATTACAATTCTATAATGATTAAAGCCTTAGCCGATCGTTTAGCAGAAGCTTATGCAGAGTACTTACATAAAGAAATAAGAGTGAATCATTGGGGCTACGCCAAACATGAAGCGTTATCTAATGAGGAACTTATTAAAGAGGATTATAAGGGTATAAGGCCTGCGCCAGGCTATCCAGCCTGTCCTGACCATCTTGAAAAACAAACCATTTGGAATCTTCTAAAAGTTAAAGAATCAATTGGTGTTGAGCTAACTGAAAATCTTGCCATGTGGCCGGCAGCAAGTGTGTCTGGTTATTACTTTGGAAATGAACAGGCAAGCTATTTTGGTTTAGGTAAAATCACTGAAGATCAATTAAAAGATTATGCCTTAAGGCGACAAATTACAATAGACGAGGCGAGAAAATGGTTAAACCCAAACTTAGCCGATCAATAAAACAAATTGCATGAAAGTTACAGAACACATAGAAAATGCTAATGGTGAAACATTGTTCTCCTTTGAGATTTTACCACCATTAAAAGGGCAAAATATAGATTCAATTTTTGATAATATAGATCCATTAATGGAATTTAAACCACCATTTATTGATGTTACCTATCATAGAGAAGAATATATCTATAAAGAATTAGATAATGGATTGCTTCAAAAACAAGTAGTGAAAAAACGTCCTGGAACTGTAGGGATCTGTGCAGCAATTCAAAATAAATATCAAGTAGATGCTATACCTCATATTTTATGTGGAGGGTTTAGTAAGGAAGACACAGAAAATTTCTTGATAGACCTAGATTTTCTAGGTATAGACAACGTTATGGCTCTACGAGGTGATGCTGTAAAAAGCGAAACTTATTTTAGACCAGAGAAAGATGGTAATGAGTATGCGAGTGATTTAGTGGAGCAAATTCAAAGGCTTAATGAGGGAAAATATTTAGATGAAGAATTACAAAATACATCAAAGACCCACTTTTGTATAGGTGTAGCTGGATATCCTGAAAAGCATATGGAAGCACCTAGTTTGGATAGTGATATCCACTTCTTAAAAAAGAAAATTAAAAACGGTGCAACATACATAGTTACACAAATGTTTTTTGATAATGCTAAATACTTTCAGTTTGTAGATAAATGTAGAGCTGAAGGCATTACTATTCCTATTATACCAGGATTAAAACCTATAGCAACAAAAAAGCAGTTAAATCTTATTCCTCATCGATTCAGTGTAGACCTGCCGGATGAACTTATAATGAGTGTTGTAAAATGTAAGGATAATAATGAAGTACGCAAGGTAGGTGTTGAGTGGTGTGTTAATCAAAGTAAAGAGTTAATAGAAAAAGGAGTTCCGCTATTGCACTATTATTCTATGGGAAAATCTGATAATATTTATGACATTGCCAAACAGATCTTCTAGACTAAATAGGATGAAAATAAAAAAGTCCGTGTATTTTTTACACGGACTTTTTCAATAAACATAACTAACTAATCTCAATGTTCATTGAGTCTAAAATCTGGATAGGCATCCATTCCGTGCTCATGAGAATCTAATCCTTCCAGTTCTTCTTTTTCTGATACGCGTATACCAACAGTTTTCTTTAATGCAAATAATATGATAAATGATGAAACTATACATATTAGAGCGTAAGATCCTACACCTACCGCTTGGCTTACAAACTGATCAAAACCTGCAAGTTCTCCAAATAATCCTACGGCTAAAGTTCCCCATATACCGCAAACTAAGTGTACAGCAATAGCACCTACAGGATCATCTAGTCGTAATCTATCAATTAGTGAAACGGCTAAAACGATTATAGCACCAGCAACAGCACCAATTATAATAGCATCAGTCGGACTCATTTGGTCAGCACCAGCTGTTATACCAACTAATCCACCTAGAATTCCGTTTAAAAACATGGTAAGGTCAAGGTTTTTGAAAAATACGGTCGATACTAAAGCGGCAACTACACCACCTGCTGCAGCAGCTAAACATGTTGTTACTAATGTAAGTGAGGTTAATGCTGGATCTGCAGAAAGTACTGAACCGCCATTAAATCCAAACCAACCCAACCAAAGTATTAGCACACCAGCTGTTGCCAGAGGTATGTTATGTCCTGGTATCGCCTGTGGTTTACCATCTTTGTATTTTCCTATTCTAGAGCCAAGCAAGAATACGGCAACTAAAGCCGCCCATCCGCCTACAGAGTGAACTAAAGTAGAACCTGCGAAGTCATAAAAAGGTGTTTCTCTCATATCTAGGAATCCGGCTCCCCATTTCCAAGAACCTGCAATTGGATAAATAAGACCCACATATAAAATTGTGAAAATCATAAAAGGTCCAATTTTTATACGCTCAGCGACTGCTCCTGAAACAATTGTGGCAGCAGTAGCTGCGAACATGCCCTGAAATAAGAAATCTGTCCAATACGTATAGCCTTCACTATAAGTGAGGTCTAAAGCTCCATCAGCAGTTAAAGGTGAGTCTAATCCAAATCCTGCAAATCCTAAGATTCCAGAAGATCCTTCTTCAAATCCTGGATACATTAAGTTAAATCCAACTACTGCGTATAATAGCAGCCCTACTGTAATAATGAAGATATTTTTAAATAATATATTGATCGTATTCTTTTGTCTTGTTAGGCCAATTTCTAAAAATGCAAACCCAAGGTGCATAAAGAAAACGAGTGCTGTACAGATCATCATCCATACGTTATTTGTTGTAAGTAATTCCATTGTTTTTCTTGATTTAATTTAAAGTTTCACCACCTTTTTCTCCTGTTCTGATTCTGTAAGCTTCTTTGATATCGCTAACAAAGATTTTACCATCACCAACTTCGCCAGTTCCTGCGGCTTTTATAATTGTTTTGATAGTTACATCTTCAAAATCATTGTTTACGACGATAGATAAATAGCGACGCTGAATGTCACTAGTGCTGTAAGACACACCTCTGTAAACATGGCCTTCTTTTTCATTACCTAAGCCAGTCACGTCCCAGTACGAGAAGAAATTGACGCCCACTTCGTGTAGGGCGGTTTTAACATCTGAAAATTTCGATTTTCTAATAATCGCTTCTATTTTTTTCATGATCTATGGTTTATTAAAATTGATAAATAGCTGCTAATACAAACGAACCTAAGCTCTTAGTAGGTGCTAAGTCGTTATCTATAAAAGAGTCATCAGACGCGCTGTCTAATCTAATTTCTGGTTTAATGATAAGATCGTCAACAACATAACTGCCTGTTAATGTAGCGGCAAACA
>JABDIQ010000257.1 GCA_013003655.1 Winogradskyella sp.
CTGACTTTTTATAAAATCCTTGACCTGTTTTACTTCCAAGCCATTTGTTTTCCATCATGGTGCTAATAAAATCTGGAAGCTTAAAGAGATCATGAGCCTCATCATCTGGGCAGTTTTCGTAAATACCATTGGCTACATGCACTAAGGTGTCTAATCCAACCACATCTACAGTTCTAAAGGTTGCAGATTTGGGTCTACCAATAACAGGTCCTGTAAGTTTATCAACATCTTCAACCGTTAAACCCATTGATTTAACTTGATGGAAAAGACTTTGAATTCCGAATATTCCTATTCTGTTTCCAATAAAAGCTGGTGTATCTTTTGCTAAGACCGATGTTTTTCCGAGGAATTTTTCACCATATTCCATTAAGAAATCTGTAATATCTGGTTTACAATCAGGACCAGGAACGACTTCGAACAATTTTAAATAACGCGGTGGATTAAAAAAATGTGTAACTGCAAAATGCTTTCTAAAATCTTCAGATCGGCCTTCGTTCATAAATTTAATTGGAATACCTGATGTGTTAGAAGATATAATTGTTCCAGGCGTTCTGTGCTGTTCTAATTTTTCAAACACTTGTTGTTTAATGTCTAAACGTTCTACAACAACTTCCATGATCCAATCCACATCAGCTACTTTTGCAATGTCATCCTCAAGATTACCAGTAGTAATTCTTGATGCAAATTTTTGATGATAAATAGGAGAGGGTTTAGATTTCAATGAAGCCGTTAGAGCATCATTAACTAATCGGTTTCTTACTGCTTTATCTTCAAGTGTAAGTCCTTTTGCTTTTTCTTTATCGTTCAACTCTCGTGGAACGATATCTAATAAAAGCACTTGTACGCCAATATTAGCGAAATGACATGCAATGCCGCTTCCCATAATACCAGATCCAATGATGGCTACTTTTTTAATTCGTCGTTTACTCATCTTATTTTATTGCGTGATTTTTTTGGTTATAGATTTTTTTGTTGGATATCATATTGTTAATGACCTCTGCCACTTCATAGAAATGATATAATTTTTCGTCGTGAATTTTAGCTTTAATAGCTTCGTTAAATATCAGTACGCGCTCTCTTGAATAGGCCCGTTTCTCTCTTCCAAATTCTGTAAGATGAATGAGAACTCCTCTACCATCCTCTGGATTAGGTTTACGCTCAATCAATCCTTTTTCTTCCATAGTTTTTAAGGTGCGCGAAAGACTTGTAGCTTCCATACCCATTTTAGGACCTAATGATGTTGATGGTGTGCCTTTTTCTGGATCAATACTCAACAGAGCGAAACCAGTTGCCATTGTAGTACCGAATTTAGCGGCCTCTTCATTGTACATCTTATTGATGGCTAACCAAGTGGTTCTCAGCACATAATCTATGGTTTTATCTTTCATAAATTTGGATTATATGCCAAATATATAAAAAAATACTATGCACGCATAGTAAATTATAATAAATTATGCATGCATAGTAAATATTTTAGATTTATCACCTAAAAAGCACCTAGTGAAGTCACTAGGTGCTTTTTAATAAAAATGAAATAATTTACGCTAGTTTACCACTTACTAGTCCAATAATTCCTCCTGAAATAGCTGTCATAACAATATTTGAAATAACATCATAAATAGCCATTGTTGTGGTGACGTCACTGTTCATAGCCAAATTAAAGAAATTGTAGTAAATTCCAATTAATAAGCCCAACACTATTCCTGCTTTAGCACCAGTCATAAATGTTGTGATCTGTGCCCATTTGTTATAAATATAGGACAAGAATAATGCATAGGTTAAACACCCTAAAAAGATGTAGATCATAGTGCTTGTAGATTCCACAGGTTGTGGAAAAACATCCTTTAAAGCAATACCGTAAATCAACCAGCCAAGTAGCCAGTTAACAATACCACCAGCAAGGCCAGCAAGTAAAAATTGTTTAGCTTTCATTTTGTATATGATTTAGTTAGTATAATCAAGATACAAAATATGAATGAATTGAAGATTTTTTGTACGA
>JABDIQ010000040.1 GCA_013003655.1 Winogradskyella sp.
TATTTAACTTTTTATCTAAAAAAAGCGCATTTTATCTATATTTTGAAGCTTTTTCCGCAAAATACATCTACATTAGTAAGACCATAACATAAGTAGGTTAAGTTCATGGTAGATTTGGGGCAAAAAAAGGTGAACTTCCGTTCACCTTTTTTTATTGCCCTATCATTTTTTCTAATAGCACACATCGTATATTCTTACTAAATTCTCCTAAATAGTAGTACTAATCACGTTTAGACTAATATATGCGTAGTTTGTCCAATAAATTAATTGAGAGTAATATGTAAAGTTATATTTGATTCACCATAACATAAGTAGGTTAAGTTTATGGTAGATTTGGGGCAAAAAAGGTGGACTTTCGTTCACCTTTTTTCATTTTAGATATTTACGGAAATAATCACATAAAAAAACCAGATCAATTGATCTGGTTTTATTTTTCAAAATGAGTTTGTTTTACTTAGACTCAGCATAACGTCTTTCAACTTCGTTCCAATTAATTACATTGAAAAAAGCGTCTATATAATCTGGTCTTCGGTTTTGATAGTTTAAGTAATAGGCATGTTCCCATACATCAATGCCTAAGATAGGTGTTCCTCCACAACCTACACTAGGCATAAGTGGATTGTCTTGATTTGGTGATGAACACACTTCTACCTTACCACCTTTATGTACACACAGCCATGCCCAACCAGAGCCAAATTGTGTAGCTGCCGCATTAGAGAATTTATCTTTAAAGGCATCAAATGAACCATAAGCACTTTCAATAGCATCTTTAAGCTCACCTGATAATCGTCCTTTTCCTTCTGGATTCATGACGTCCCAAAACAAAGAATGGTTGTAGAAACCTCCACCATTATTTCTAACTGCCTTGTTATTCATGTCTAAGTTTGTAAGTATGTCTTCTATGGACTTGCCTTCTAAAGCCGTATCCTTGATAGCAGCATTTAGCTTGCTTGTATAACCTGCATGATGTTTAGAGTGGTGAATCTCCATTGTGCGAGCATCAATATATGGTTCTAACGCGTCATAACTATATTTTAATTTTGGTAATTCAAATGCCATAATTCTATATTTTTTTGGTTATTAATGATTTACACAAATTTACAATATAGAACTTAAGAAATTCTAAATAAATTATTAAGATTGCCTATTTTGGTATAAATTATATCTCTTGCAATCACACAAGTTTTACATATACGATGCATCTGCAGGTAGCGGAAAAACATTCACCTTAACAAAATCTTATTTAAAGATAGTATTAAGCAATCCCAGTGCTGATAGTTTTAAACATATTTTGGCCATAACATTTACTAATAAGGCCGTAGGTGAAATGAAAGAGCGTATCATTGAAAATCTTACGCTATTTGCCTCACCAAACATATTTTCGCAATCCAATGACATGTTTACAGCATTGTGCACGGAGTTATCACTTTCGGCCAATGATCTGCATCTTAGATCTAAGGTCATTATAAAAACCATTCTACATAATTACGCCTCCTTTAACGTATCTACCATCGATGCTTTTACCTATAGGGTGATTAGAGCTTTTGCACACGATTTGAGTTTATCTCAAAACTTTGATGTAGAACTAGATCAAGAAAAAATGATCTCAGAGGCCGTTGATAAAGTAATTGCAAAGGCTGGTTTAGACCAAGAACTAACCAACCTATTAGTAGACTTTGCAGTAGAAAAAATTGATGATGATAAAAGTTGGGACATTACTAAAGACTTTAATAAAATAGGCAAGCTCATACTAAACGAAAATCATATTGAGCATATTTCAGGATTGCAAGACAAATCTAATGAGGATTTTATGTCTTTTAAGCAAACACTAAATACTGAAATACAACAGCTAGAAGCCAAATTAATTTCAGATGCTAAGAAAGCTTTGACCCTTATTGAAGAGTGTGGACTAAGAGATGATAATTTTTCAAGAAAATCGGTACCAAATCATTTTTTAAAACTTAGCCGTAATAATGATGTGTCTTTTGATTCAGTCTGGCAAGGAAAATTGATTGACGGTAAACCGTTATATCCTAAACGCGTGGATGAATCTACTGCATCTATAATAGATTCAATTCAGCCTCAATTGATAGAATATTACCTTTTAACTAAGGAAATAGTATTCGATTTAAAACTGAAAGTATCTCTACGTAAGCATATAACGCCTCTCTCTGTTATTAACGCCATTCAAAATGAATTAAAAACATTAAAAGAGGAACAGAACAAGCTTCTTATATCTGAGTTTAATACTATAATAAGTAACGAGATTAGAGATCAACCAACGCCATTTA
>JABDIQ010000045.1 GCA_013003655.1 Winogradskyella sp.
CTTATGACCAATGTTACAACAGCTTCAGGATTTGCCACCTTTATACTAACAGAAAGTAAATTATTAAAGGAATTTGGCCTCGTAGCCTCTTTAAGTATTTTGGGAATTTTTATCCTCTGTTTACTCATAATTCCTATTATTTATTCATTCTTACCATTTCCAAAAGACAGACATCTAGAGCACTTAAATAAACGTTGGATTGGCGGCTTTGTCAATTGGATGGAATATATGGTGAAAAATAGACGAATTACCATTTACGTCTCTGCCGTTGTTTTAATCATTGCAAGTATGATTGGAATGAACCAAATAAAAATTTCTGGAAGCTTAATAGAAGACATGCCTAAGAACAAGCAATTCTTTAAGGACATTAGCTTTTTTGAAGAGGAATTTAATGGCATCATGCCTGTGGAGATTTTAATTGATACCAAACGCAAAAAAGGTGTCATGAAATTAAGCACGCTAAAGCGAATTAACGAGTTAGAATCGTTTATAGAAGAAATACCAGAACTTTCTAGACCAATTTCGGTAGTGAGTTTAGTAAAATACAGTAAACAGGCCTATTATAACGGAAACCCAAAATATTATCAGTTACCCACAAGCCAAGAAAATAGCTTTATTCTGTCTTATGCTAAAAACTCAAATGCCGAGTCTAACTTATTGAAAGATTTTGTGGACAGCAGTGGCCGTTATGCAAGGATTACAACCTTCATGAAAGATATTGGTACAGATAGAATGGAACGTATTGAGGAAAACATATTAAACAAGATCAACAAAGTGTTTCCTGAAGATAATTACGAAATTACTTTAACTGGTAAGGCCATAGTTTTTCAAAAAGGCACCAAATATTTGGTAAATAATCTGGTGATATCACTCTCGTTAGCCATTTTTCTAATTTCACTCTTTATGGCCTATATGTTTAGGTCGCTAAGAATGATCATTGTATCCCTTATACCAAACTTACTGCCGCTATTAGTTACGGCAGGACTCATGGGCTATTTTGGTGTGCCATTAAAGCCTTCTACGATTTTAGTATTTAGTATTGCTTTCGGTATATCAGTTGATGATACCATTCATTTTTTAGCCAAATACCGACAAGAATTATTGGCTAATCGCTGGAAAATAAGAAAATCGGTCTATGGTGCTCTGCGCGAAACAGGTGTTAGTATGTTTTACACCTCTATAGTACTATTCTTCGGTTTTTCAGTATTTACAATTTCTAGCTTTGGAGGTACAGTTGCATTAGGCGCTTTAGTATCAATTACCTTGTTATTTGCTATGCTCTCAAATTTACTGCTGCTACCGTCGCTATTATTATCTTTAGAACGAAGTATTGCAAATAAAGAAGTATTAAGAGAACCAGCAATTAATATTATTCCTGAAGAATTTGAAGAAATTCTTGAAGACGAGGAAGTAATATAGATTAAAATTAAGACTATGATTACAAAATCTATTGCACAATTATTAAAAGAAAATAGTCCGTTAGAACAAATAACTCTAAAAGGATGGGTAAGAACATTTAGAGCTAATAGATTTATAGCTTTAAACGATGGCTCTACAATAAATAATATACAATGCGTTGTCAACTTTGAAGATTTTGAAGACGCATTATTAAAACGCATTACTACTGGTGCCGCTATTGAGGTAAGCGGTGAACTTGTTGAAAGTCAGGGTAAAGGTCAAGCGCTAGAAATTCAAGTAAGTGAACTTAACATCTTAGGAGATTCTGATCCTGAAACCTATCCTATACAGCCCAAAAAACATTCGTTTGAGTTTTTAAGAGAAAATGCCCATTTAAGAACACGTACTAACACCTTTAGTGCAGTTATGAGGCTACGCTCTTCACTTTCATTTGCAATACACAAGTATTTTAACGATAATGGTTTTTATTATATGCATACTCCAATTATTACAGGTAGTGATGCAGAAGGTGCAGGTGAGATGTTTAGAGTAAGCACTTTAGATCCTAAACAACCACCATTAAATGATTCTGGTGATGTAGACTATAAACAAGATTTTTTTGGTAAAGAAACTAACCTCACTGTATCAGGACAGTTAGAGGCTGAATCTTATGCCATGTCATTAGGTAAAGTCTACACCTTTGGACCAACGTTTAGAGCAGAAAACTCAAATACATCGCGTCATCTTGCCGAGTTTTGGATGATAGAACCCGAAGTGGCATTTATGGAACTTGATGGGAATATGGATTTAGCAGAAGATTTCATGAAATCTGTTCTAAAATATATTCTTAAGCATAACAGAGAAGATCTAGAATTTTTAGAAAAACGCTTGTTAGATGAGGAAAAGACCAAACCTCAAAACGAACGAAGCTCTATGGCACTCATTGAAAAGATAAAATTCGTTGTTGACAACAATTTTAAACGTGTTAGTTATACCGAAGCCATTGATATTTTAAGAAATTCTAAGCCCAATAAAAAGAAGAAATTTAAATACCTTATAGATCAATGGGGAGCTGATCTTCAAAGTGAGCATGAGCGTTATTTGGTTGAAAAACATTTTGAATGTCCTGTTATTTTGTTTGATTATCCAGCAAATATCAAAGCATTTTATATGAGATTGAATGAAGATGGAAAAACCGTGAGAGCCATGGATATCTTATTCCCTGGAATAGGTGAAATGGTTGGCGGTTCTCAGAGAGAAGAGCGCTTAGAAGTGCTTGTAGAAAAAATGAAAGCACTTGATATACCTGAAGAAGAATTATGGTGGTATTTAGATCTTCGCAAATACGGTACAGCTGTTCATTCTGGTTTTGGATTAGGATTTGAACGTTTAGTGATGTTTGTTACAGGAATGGGCAATATTAGAGATGTTATACCTTACCCAAGAACACCACAGAATGCCGAATTTTAATATCTTTGGTATAAACCTATAATAGCTAATGGCCCTTAAACAATTCTTACAATTTAAACTGTCGCAGAAGTTATCGCCACAGCAGATTCAATTGATGAAATTGATTCAGTTGCCCACTCAAGCTTTTGAACAGCGTTTAAAACAAGAATTAGAGGAAAATCCTGCCTTAGATTCAGGCAAAGATGCCAAAGAAGATTCAGATAACGAATTTGATGAGTTTGAAGATTATAATGATGAGTTTGAAGATTCAGAATCTATTAGTGCTGAAGATATAAACGTTGATGATTATCTCAGTGATGACGAAATTCCTGATTATAGAACTCAAGCCAATAACTATAGCTCAGATGATGAAGATCGAAGTGTACCATATGCGGCAGGAACGTCTTTTACACAGCATCTTATCAATCAACTCAACACATTTAGACTCACCGATGAGGAAGAAGAGATTGCTTACTTTTTAGTGGGAAGTGTAGATGAGAGTGGTTATATAAGACGAACTTTATCTGATATTACAGATGATTTGGCCTTTACACAAAATGTGTATACATCTGAAGAAGACATTGAAAAAGTGTTACAGGTCGTACATCAATTAGACCCAGCTGGTGTTGGCGCAAGAAATCTACAAGAGTGTTTAAGCATTCAATTACACCGTAAAGAATCTAATGAAAATGTAGATCTAGCTCAGAAAATTATTGACAAAGCTTTTGAAGCTTTCACGAAGAAACATTACAAAAAGCTGTTGCAAAAGTTTAATGTTTCTGAAGATCAACTAAAAGGCGCCATTGAAGAAATAGAAAAACTAAACCCTAAACCAGGCGGTTCTTATGCTGGTAACAATAAGATTGTAGAGCACATTGTTCCTGACTTTGCCATAAAGATTGTTGATGGCGAATTAGAGTTAACCTTAAATGGCCGTAATGCTCCAGAGCTTCATGTCTCCAGAGAATATAATAATATGCTTAAAGGGTATAAAGAGAGCAAAGAAAAATCGAAGTCTCAGAAAGAGGCGGTTATGTTCATTAAGCAAAAGCTAGACGCCGCAAAGTGGTTTATTGAGGCTGTTAGACAACGACAGCAAACGCTATTTGTCACCATGAGTGCCATAATGAACTATCAAAAAGACTATTTTCTTTCTGGTGATGAGCGTAAGCTACGACCAATGATTTTAAAAGATATTGCTGACGAAATAGATATGGACGTCTCTACAGTATCAAGAGTTGCTAATAGCAAATACGTAGATACACCCTATGGCACTAAATTGATAAAGGAATTCTTTTCAGAATCTATGACCAATGATCAAGGTGAAGAAGTTTCTACGAGAGAAATAAAAAAAATACTTGAAACTGTTATTGATGAAGAAGATAAGAGAAAGCCTTTAACCGATCAAAAACTAACGGGAATTCTAAAAGAAAAAGGGTATCCTATTGCGAGAAGAACTGTTGCTAAATACAGAGAGCAGTTAGATATACCTGTAGCACGACTCAGAAAAAAAATATAGGCTATTGAGATGAAAAACGTTCTACTAAAAAGCATCTCATTTGTGTTTCACCCTCTAATTATGCCTATTCTAGGTGTAGTATTTTATTTTTCTAAAACACCGCGGTTTATTCCTGAAGCCATTATTACTGCAAAATTAATTTCTATTTCAATCCTCACCATCGCACTACCAATATTGCTTTTTTATTTGCTTAAAACCATAAACAGAGTTGATACCATTTATCTGCATACCACAAAAGAACGTCTCATCCCTTTGATGATAAATTGCGTTATTATAACTCTTGTCTTATTCAGGGTATTTACACATAACGAAATTGTGGAATTGTATTATTTCTTTCTGGGTATTCTTTGTTCCACCCTCGCCTGTTTTATCCTTGCAGTTTTTGATATTAAAGCCAGTATCCATATGATTGCTGCATCAGGATTTTTTATGTTCGCCTTAGCATTGAGTATACACTTTAAGATTAATATAAATGGCACTATAGCTTTAATGTCTATTATACTAGGCGCTATAGCAACCTCACGTCTTCATTTAAAGGCACACACCACAGCAGAATTGGTCATAGGATTATTTACTGGGTTATTCCCTCAGTTAGTTCTACTCAACTATTGGTTATAGAATATAAAAAATGAGTCCTATTCGTAACTCACTAAGATCTATTGGTTGAACATTAAGTTTCGCGTTGTCATTGAACAGTTTATTTAGGCGATAAAAAAAGTGGAAATTCCAGGTATTATATCCTGCACTTAATATAACGCCGTATTGCCAAGAATTAAAATCTGAATTGTTACTTATTTTTAGATTTTTAAGATCACTTCTCAATTTGGATTGATCGTAAAACACATAGCCCACTTTAAACCCTGTATAGATACGCCAAAAGTTATAGATTTCTGCCGTTGAAGTGCGCCACCTAAACTCTAAGGGTAACTCTAGTACGTAGGTATAAAATTTATTCTTACTTACATCACCTTCAAAATCGCTAATTAAATTATAGGTATAGGCAGAACCAGATTCGTCAATAACCAAGTTCTGGTTATAAGAATTAGCCGAAAGACCCAATCCTAGACCTACAGCTAAATTTCGTCTATCATTAATTGGCATATCTCTTATAAAGCCAAAACTAAATCCTGTAGAAAACCCATTTTGAGTGAAGTCTATTGGTTTGTTACGAAGCAAATTGTAGGTTACCGATATATAAAACTGATCTTCTCTATATTTGTCATCTAATGACACATCATTTTGTAAGCTTTGCGTTTGTGCAACACAAAACTGGCCTAAAAGATAACAGAAGATTAATGTTATAAGTTTAAGTTTCATATTTCGAAATTGCATAAATATTAGAGTTAGTAAATTACAAAAAAAGCGCTACCACATTTGGTAACGCTTTTATATTACTAATAAAAAGATAATTTACTGTTGTTTTTTAACGTTTGTAACATACATTACTTTGAGAGCATTGGCCTCGCGTAATTCTTGTTTTATATCTGATACTAAACCTGAATTGGTTTCTTTATCAACTTTTAAACCTACAACTATTTTATCTTTAAGCTCTTCACGTAATTCGTTAATTGCTTGATAAATTGCTGGCTGAATATCATCTATTGCAACAAACGCATCATTAATTTGTATACGTGCCTCTGTACCAAACTTTTTGTACTGAGCACTTGGCTTTCCTGCGTAGATGAATGTAGTTCTATCTTTTTCTAATTTCTCCACCTGATCTGCATCAGGAAGTTTATTTTCAATCATAAGACTACTATCTCTCATCACAGTAGCAACCATAAAGAAGAAAAGCAACATGAATACAATATCTGGCAATGAAGCCGTTGATATTGCAGGTAAATCACCCTTTTTTTTGTTCTTAAACTTAGACATATTTTATTGCTTTTAGTTTTTAGGTTCTGCTTCTGATAATTTAAGCGGATACATTTTCTTAATGGTTTCTATTTGTGCATTAAGCTTTTCATCCTTTTTAAATTGATTTTTTGCCTTTTCATCTAGCATAGACTGAAATGATCTATTGTACAAACGTCGTGCTTCTCTGTCTCTTAAAAAGTTGTAAGCTGCAACGAGTTCATTTTGTACTTCAATGTACTTACCGTACGATGTTTCTCTGTCATTGGTCACCGAGATAATTGCCTTATCTGGATGGTCAGAAGATGTAGGATCTTTTTTTCCTCTACAATATGTGCAAGTCTCCCCTTCGGCATTCTCACCACCACCATTGTCTAAAAAGTCAATTGCGGCTTGTCTAAGATTTTTTACATCCATTTCTTCTTCCTCAACAAGAAGTTGATCATGTCTATTTAAAAGAACGGTAAATAAGTTCTTTTGCTTAATGATTGGTGGTTCTATTTCGCTATCGTCAATTGGTGGAAGACTACGAAGAATTCCTTTGTCTTTTTCGATAGTTGTAGTAACCAAGAAAAATATCAATAATAAGAAGGCAATGTCAGCCATTGATCCTGCATTTACCTCTGGTGCTGCTCTTTTTGCCATAATATTATTTGCTTAAAACTTTTTTAACTCCTGAAAATATCATTGCGCCAGCTGCTACTGCTATTAATATATAAAATGCAGTTAATCCTGCACCAACCATATGTGATTGTGCATCTGTTGCAACTCCATCTTGCAATTTGTATTGCATAGTATCTCCGCCAGAAACCACATAAGATATAATTAAAACTGCAGCAAATAAACCAACAGATATTAATGTATTCTTAAGAGTGCCTGTTTTTGTAAATAAATTTTTAAGTACAAAAAAGACAACAATTGCCAATATTACAAACAGCGTAATGTAGGCGATGTAGGCCATTGGGTCTACCAAGCCTGCCTCAGCACCACTCTTAATAGCATCATCTCCTACCGATATAATTCGGACTAGGAAAACAACACCAA
>JABDIQ010000299.1 GCA_013003655.1 Winogradskyella sp.
AAGGTTGTTATTGTTTGTTTGCCAGCATTAATTACATCTGCATCTTCTTCTCCCTCAAAAGGAAAAGGTCCCATGCCTAATACACCGTTTTCACTTTGAAACTCTACTTCAATATCATCACGAACAAAATTGGCCACCAATGTAGGTATGCCAATACCAAGATTAACATAATATCCATCTTTGACCTCTCTAGCTATTCGCTTTGCTATACCGTTTTTGTCTAACATACTTAGTCGCGTTGTCTTACTGTTCGTTGTTCAATTCTTTTTTCATAATTCACTCCTTTAAATATTCGCTGCACAAAAATGCCTGGAATGTGAATAAAATTAGGATCAAGACTACCTACTGGCACTAGTTCCTCCACTTCTGCTACAGTTATTTTTGCCGCACCACACATATTCGGATTAAAATTTCGTGCTGTACCTTTAAAAATAAGGTTTCCTGCAGCGTCTCCTTTCCATGCTTTTACAAAAGCAAAATCTGCCTCAAAGGCGCGCTCCAAGACATACATCTTACCATTAAACTCACGGGTTTCTTTTCCTTCTGCTACTTCAGTACCAAAACCTGCGGGCGTATACACAGCAGGAAAACCAGACTGTGCTGCTCGGCATCGTTCAGCTAGGGTTCCTTGTGGTATCAATTCTACATCGAGTTCTCCACTTAGCATTTGCCTTTCAAACTCGTCATTTTCACCAACGTATGAGGAAATCATTTTCTTTATTTGTTTTTTCTGAAGGAGTAGTCCTAAACCAAAATCATCAACACCTGCATTGTTTGATATACAGGTTAACCCTTTTATATTGCGATTTACAAGATGTGCTATAGCATTTTCTGGAATACCCGATAGACCAAAACCGCCGAACATAAAGGTCATATTGTCAGTTACACCTTGCAGTGCTTCTTCAACATTTTCTACTTGTTTATTAATCATAAATCACGCATTTTAGTCACTGAAAATTACAAAAACTATTAGTCCTTATCAAACAATAAAGAGCCTAAATTAAGAGTAAATTCAATTGTTTTTAGAAGTCTATGAGATCTTCAACAGAATCATCTCCTGTATTACTTGCAGAACTAGAAGAGCTTTCACTACAATCTACTTTAATTGATAAATTTGCTGGTTTTTCAAAGTCATCTGTAGACACATTAAGCGTTGAATCGGCATAACAGCTTTTCATAAAAAGTCCCCAAATTGGCAATGCCATTGAAGCACCTTGTCCGTAGGCAATAGTTCTAAAATGAGCCGCTCTATCCTCTGCGCCAACCCATACACCTGTTACTAAATTAGGTACCATACCCATAAACCAACCGTCACTTTGATTTTGGGTTGTTCCTGTTTTACCGGCAATTGGGTTTGTTAATTCGTAAGGATAGCCTGTTACAATTTCCTTATATACTGGATTCCACGCATCTGCTCCTTTGGTTCTAAGTCGTCTACCTGAGCCAGATTGTGTAACGCCCTCCATTAAATTAATTGTTACGTAGGCAACTTCCTCACTAAGTACATCGCGACTTTCTGGAATGAATTGGTAAAGCACTGTTCCGTTTTTGTCTTCAATACGAGTAATCATTACAGGTTTGTTGTAAACACCTTTATTTGCAAAAGTTGAATAGGCCGCTACCATTTCATAAACACTAATATCTGGTGTGCCCAACGCTATTGCAGGCACAGGTAAAATATCTTGCTCAATACCCAGTTTTTTTGCCATTTCTGCCACTGGTTGAGGTCCAATTTCATTCATTAACCTAGCAGTAATTGTATTGGTAGAATTTGCCAATGCTTCTTTTAATGTTTGAAAACCTGTGTACTGACCATCAGAATTTTTAGTGGTCCATGCTTCTGGATTTCCATATTTATTGGCTTCTATTGTAATTGGACTGCGCGGAAAAGAATCGCATGGTGATAATTGAAGCTGATCTATTGCAGTTGCATATACGAAAGGTTTAAATGTAGAACCGACTTGCCGCTTTCCTTGTTTAACATGATCGTACTGAAAATGTTTATAATTCATTCCTCCAACCCAAACTTTTACATGTCCAGTTTGAGGCTCTACTGACATCAACCCTGGGTGTAAAAAGGATTTATAATATCTCATAGAGTCTATAGGTTTCATGATAGTGTCTATCTCATTTCCCGGGGCTGACCATGAAAATATTTTCATTTCAACTGGCTTGTTAAACGATGCAATGATTTCCTTGTCAGACTTCTTTAGATCATTTTTTAAGTGTCTCCAACGTTCAGATTGCCTCATGCCTCGTTTCATTAAGTCATCGATTTCAGATTGATCTAATTCTAAAAAAGGCGCTGTTGGATTTCGCTTAGGTGTGTTTTGATGATCAAATTCTGCCTGAAGACGAGGCATATGTTGCATTACAGCGTCCTCAGCATACTGCTGCATTCTAGAATCAATGGTAGTATAAATCTTAAGCCCATCTGTATTGATATTGTATTTTGATCCGTCTGGTTTTCTGTTAGACTCTTGATTGGCCCAATCTTTCATGAAGCTTCTTAAATACTCTCTAAAATAAGTTG
>JABDIQ010000310.1 GCA_013003655.1 Winogradskyella sp.
CCGAAAACCTAACGTTTAGTTTAACGCAGATCAATCACAGCGGCACAGGCTTATTTACATCAGATCTCAACGAACTAATTACACATACAGATGCCAAGATTGGCTTAGCAATGGATAGCACCCAATATCTCAATAATAATAGTATACTATTAGATGCGACCATTGAGATTGACTTTGAAAATGAAAAATACACTTTTAAAGACAATAAGGGTTATATCAATGCACTTCCTCTTGAGTTCTCTGGTTATGTTCAGCTTGTAGAAGAAGGTCAACAAATAGATCTCAGTTTTAAAAACCCAGAATCGTCATTCAAAGATTTTTTAGCCATTATTCCAGAAGCATACGCAGCCAATCTTAATGACATAGAAACAACAGGAAACTTTACATTAAATGGCATAGTTAGAGGGTTGTATTCTGAAAAAACTATTCCACAATTAGATATTAAGCTGTCATCAAATAATGCGTCGTTTAAATTTTCAAGTTTACCAAAACGCGTCGAAAATATTATGATTAATGCCGCGGTCCAAAACCAAACTGGAATCTTAGATGACACCTATATCACTATCAATAATTTTGATTTTATAATTGATGACAATTCATTTAAATCCTCTGCATCAATTAAGAATTTAACGAAAGAAGTTTTGGTTAACGCTGCTATTGACGGCGTGCTTAACCTAGCACATATTAAGGATGTTTACCCAATACAACTTAAAAATCAATTGAGCGGAATTATCACCACAAAGCTCAACACTAATTTTGATATGAATGCCATAGAGCAAAATGCATATCAAAGAATTAAATCTGTTGGCACCTTAAATGTAAAGGATGTTGTTTTTTCTTCGGAAGATATTGTAAACCCTATTCAGATCAATACAGCAGATATAACCTTTAAACCTGGATTAACCACTGTACAAAGTTTCAATGCAATTTCAGGCACTAGTGATATCAAGGCGACTGGAACCGTAAAAAATCTACTTGGATTTTTATTGAGTGATAAAAACCTTATTGGTAATTTTAATGTTAATTCTAATCGCTTTAGACTTTCAGATTTTATGGTTAGTGAAGTAGAAACCAACGATAATACGACATCTGATAAAACAGCACTTAAAATTCCTCAATTCTTAGATTGTACTATAAATGCTACTGTAAAAGAGGTTGTGTACGATAATTTAAATTTAAAAAATGTTGTAGGTCAACTAGAAATTAAAGATCAAGGTGCCACTTTAAATAAAGTGACTTCTAATATATTTGATGGCGTTTTAGAAGTTTCTGGGAAAATATCAACTGCAAACGATATACCTGATTTTAATTTGAATTTAGGCATGTCGCAATTTGATATTTCTCAATCCTTTACAGATCTGCAATTTTTAAAATCAATTGCGCCTATTGCAAAAGTACTTCAGGGTAAATTAAATTCGGTTATAGAACTTAAAGGACAATTAAACGATGAGTTTACACCTAATTTACAAAGCATCTCTGGAAACGCCTTTGCAGAACTTCTTACTAGTAAAATTGATGCTTCTAAAAGTCCTATTTTAGCCGAATTAGACAACAAAATTAATTTTATAGATCTTGATAGATTAGATTTAAAAAATCTAAAATCTAATCTATCATTTAGCAACGGTCAGGTTTTGGTAAAGCCGTTTAATCTAAAGTATAACGATATCAATATTGAAATTTCTGGTACACACAGTTTTGAAAATAATTTAGATTATAATGCAGTTTTCAACGTTCCTGCTAAGTATTTGGGTGGCGAAGTTAATTCGCTACTAAAACGTATTAACAACAGTGAGGTTAATAATATTTCCATTCCAGTAACGGCTTCTATAGGAGGAACGTTTTCAAGTCCAAATATTTCAACAGACCTAACGTCTGGCGTGAGTTCGTTAACCAAGCAACTTATAGAAATAGAAAAACAAAAACTCATTGACAAGGGCTCTGATAAAGTTACGGATCTATTAGGAGGTCTTTTAGGGGGAACATCTCAAAACACAACAAAACAAGATTCTACAAAAATTGACTCCACTTCTAATACCAATAAAACCAAAGTCAAGGACGGCGTAAAATCCATTTTAGGTGGTATCCTAAATAAGAAGAAAAAAACTACCACAGAAACCAGTAAAGACTCTACAAAAAACTAGATTTTGGTGAAAAACCGTAATTTCAACCTTATTTTAAAACTATTTTTACTAAAAATTGTTAATTCTTAGCCATTTTCTTGCATTTGTGGATTATAAAGTTATACTGTAGTCTACAATAATTCTACACAGATATATGAGGCAATTAAAGATTACCAAGCAAGTAACTAACAGAGAAGATAAATCCTTAGATAAGTACTTGCAAGACATTAGTAAAATACCATTAATTACGGCAGATGAAGAGGTTGAGTTAGCTCAACTTATCAAAAAAGGAAACCAAGAAGCATTAGATAAACTCGTAAATTCAAATCTTAGATTTGTAGTTTCTGTAGCAAAACAATATCAGAATCAAGGACTAAAACTACCAGACCTTATAAATGAAGGAAATGCTGGTCTTGTGAAGGCAGCCAAGCGTTTTGACGAAACAAGAGGTTTTAAATTTATCTCTTATGCTGTATGGTGGATAAGACAGTCTATTTTGCAAGCCCTAGCAGAACAGTCTAGAGTAGTTCGATTACCACTTAATAAAATTGGGACCATCAATAAAATTAGAAAAGCGTATTCTCATCTAGAGCAGTTATATCAACGACCACCCAATGCAGAAGAAATTGCTAACGAATTAGATATTTCTACATCAGAAGTAAAGAATTCCATGAAAAACTCTGGAAGACATCTGTCTATGGATGCACCCTTAAAGGAAGGCGAAACATTTAGCCTATACGATGTAGTGAGCGCTGGTGAAACACCTAAACCAGATAGAGATTTAATGTCTGAGTCACTAAACCTTGAAGTTAATAGAGCGTTAGAAACGCTTACACAAAAAGAGAGTGATATCATTAAATTAAATTTTGGTATTGGTAATCAGCCACCAATGTCATTAGAAGAAATTGGTTCTATTTTTGATATAACACGAGAGCGTGTGCGACAAATTAGAGAAAAAGGTATCCGCAGATTACGCCATGAGAGTAGAAGCAAAATATTAAAAACCTATTTAGGATAACACTTAAACATAAGACCATATGATAAAAATAGAAATTAAAGAAGGCGAAAGCATTGAACGCGCTTTAAAACGCTATAAAAGAAAACATCGCAACGTCCAGATTATGCAAAATATCAGAGAGTCTAGATATTTTACAAAACCTTCTGTAAAGCGTCGTAGAGAAATACAAAAAGCCGCTTATATCCAAAATCTAAAAGATAACGAAGAGCTATAGATTTATACAACTTTTAATTAAAGTGGTCGTGTAGACCACTTTTTTTTTGATGCTATCTATAATTTTCAGATTCTACCTCAATGGGTTTATCCTCATAAAAATGCTCAAACGTCTTATTAGTAGTGTAATTATCTGTAAGCACTTTGTACACCATTAGAACAACCAAGACTTGACCCAAAACAGTGAGGTAAAATACTAGTCCAAAAGGCATATCCATTGCGCACATTATTGTGATGGTAATGAGCAAAATTGTAGTTACAGCAATGTAAAATGATACTGGTAGTTTCATAATCATAACAATTTGCTATAAAGTTACGACTCTTACACCTTCTAAGACAGAGGTTTAACGGTCTTATAACATTTAACACGCCTTAAATATTTAGGTTAACAACCATACCCTCATTACTACGAACATTAAAAACGGTATCATCTTTAAATATGAGGTACTGTCCCTTAATACCGGTTAAAACACCATTATAACTTGGGTTTTTAGATAGGTTCAAAGATTTTAATTTAGTTGGATACGATTCTACTGGAAAAGTAATATTTGTTTCAGAATTATTAGCTATAAAATAAGGCAGTACCTCTTCTGGTAACTTAGCTTTCAACTTATCTCGCCATTCAACTAAGTCTACATCTTCAATCTCGTTTTTCAACATTTTTCGCCAGTTAGTCTTGTCACTTAAATGATCTTTTAAGGCTACTTCTGCAATGCCAGCAAGGTATCTATTTGGAACTTCAACAATTTCTATGGCTTCATGTGCGCCTTGGTCTATCCATCGCGTAGGAATCTGGCTTTTGCGAGTGACACCAACCTTGATGTTGCTAGAATTAGCAAGATAGACAATGTGTGGTTGTAGCTGTACCTGCTTTTCATAACTTAGATCTCTATCTTCTATACCCAAATGTGCTTTACTTAATTCGGGTCGCATAATCCAATCACCAGCAACAGGTTTATCAAAAAAGCAGCTTTTGCAAAATCCTTGTCTAAAAATAGGCTTATTTAATCCACAACTTAAACATTGTTCTCCTATTAGCTGTATATCAACAGTTTTGCCCAGAAGTTGATTCATGTGGATAAAGTCATTTTCGAAAATTAAATAGTACTGTATCGGATCTGAAAATTCCGATTTCATTTTAGTAAGTACTCCCTGATATTGCATTAAAGAATTTTAGTATTTTTAGCTCTATAAAGATAACTAATCCATGCCAATCCCTATTATAAATTCTATTGCTTCTTGGTTTTTAAAAAAACGCTTTCATCAAATTGAGTTATTTTTAAAATACCCTAATGAGGTACAGAATGAATTACTTTTTCATCTTTTAAAAACTGCTAAGGACACAGAGATTGGTAAAACTTATGATTTTGCAAGTATAAAAAATTACGAATACTATAGAAATACGGTTCCCATTGTCTCTTATGAGGATGTTAAGACCAATATAGAACGATCTAGAAGTGGTGAGAGCAATATATTTTGGCCAAATGCTATAAGGTGGTTTGCTAAGTCTAGTGGCACAACTAGTGCTAAAAGCAAATTTATTCCTGTGAGTAGTGAGTCTTTAGAGGATTGTCATTATGCGGCTAGTAAAGATTTACTCTGTATGTATTTAAATAATAATGAAGATTCTCAATTATTTACAGGCAAAAGTTTGAGGCTAGGTGGCAGTAAAGAACTCTACAAAGAAAATGGCACTGTGTTTGGCGATTTATCCGCCATTTTAATTGATAACATGCCTTTTTGGGCAGAATTTAGTAGTACACCCAGTAGTAAAGTATCTTTAATGAGCGATTGGGAACATAAAATGGACGCTATTGTTGCCGAAACCATAAATGAAAATGTTACAAGTTTGGCAGGAGTACCTTCTTGGATGCTCGTTTTATTAAATACTATTTTAGAAACAACTCATAAAACTTCAGTTTTTGATATTTGGCCAAATTTAGAAGTCTATTTTCATGGCGGCGTAAGCTTTACACCTTACGTAGATCAGTACAAGGCAATTCTGCCTAAAAAAGATTTTAGATATTATGAGATCTATAATGCGTCTGAAGGATTCTTTGCTATACAAGATCTAAATAAATCTAAGGGACTATTATTAATGCTAGACTATGGCATATTTTACGAGTTTATACCTATGGATCAATACGGTACAGAAGCGCAAGAAGCCATTCCGTTGAACGAGGTACAATTAAACACCAATTATGCCATCGTAATCACTACAAATGGTGGTTTGTGGCGTTATAAAATTGGAGACACCATAAGATTTACTAGTTTAAACCCTCACCGTATAAAAGTATCTGGACGCACCAAACACTACATCAATGCCTTTGGCGAAGAACTCATTATAGAAAATGCTGAAGATGCTTTGAAAAAGGTGTGTAAACGAACCAAATCTGAGATTGTTGATTTTACGGCTGCTCCAATTTTTATGAAAGGTAAAGAAAAAGGTGCTCATGAATGGCTTATTGAATTTAAAACACAACCTCAGGATATAGATTATTTTGCTGAATTATTTGATAATGCTTTAAAATCCTTAAACTCAGATTATGAAGCCAAGCGCTATAATAACATAACATTGAATACTCCAAAAATACATATTGCACGCCAAAATTTATTTTATGATTGGTTGAAGCAAAAAAATAAACTAGGCGGACAACATAAGGTGCCTAGACTATCTAATACAAGAGAATATATGGATGAACTGCTAATTCTTAATGACTAATATCTAAATATAAAAGTTAATCAGACCTTTTCAATATGGCATCAGTTAAGGCCTCATTCATCGTAAAAAATGACATTAGTTATAATTAGAACGGATTAAGAATAAAGTTTGTCTAAAAAATCTAGTAGAATTATAGTGACTCTTACATCTTAACTAACTTTATACTAAATAATAAGTATTGACAGTAAATTTAGGCCATTAGGCAAAATATTATAACCTGCAATATTACATTAATTAACTCCAACGCATTAAAAAACCACAATTGCTTATTAAAGTAATTGTGGTTTTTGCTTTATAAAAACATTCTGTTTAAGAAACCGCTTTTAGTTTCTTTAATGTAGATTTAGATAACTTCTCTTCAGCATATGCTTTAGTAACATTAAGTTTTTTCTCATCAGAACTTGGCAAATGAAACATGGCATCTGTTAATATTTCTTCGCACAGCGATCTTAATCCTCTAGCACCTAATTTATACTCTATAGCTTTTTCTACGATAAAATCTAAAGCACCATCGGTTATAGTAAAGGTTACCTCATCCATTTCAAACAATTTTTTGTATTGCTTAATAATGGCATTCTTTGGTTCTGTAAGAATGGCACGCAGGGTATCTGCATCTAAAGGATCCATATGTGTAAGTACTGGTAATCTGCCTATAATTTCAGGTATTAAACCAAAATCCTTTAAATCTTTAGGAATAATGTATTGCAATATATTATCATGATCTACAGTATCTCCAGATTTTGCCGAGCTATATCCTATGGCTTGCATATTAAGACGCTTCGTTATAACACGCTCAATACCGTCAAAAGCTCCTCCGGCAATGAATAAAATGTGCTCGGTATTGACCTCAATGAATTTTTGATCTGGATGCTTACGTCCGCCTTTTGGTGGCACGTTTACCACTGTACCCTCTAATAGTTTTAATAAGGCTTGTTGAACACCTTCGCCTGACACATCTCGTGTTATTGATGGATTATCACTTTTTCTGGCAATTTTGTCAATCTCATCAATAAATACTATACCGCGTTCTGCCTTTTCAAGATTATAATCTGCAGCCTGGAGTAGTCTGGTTAAAATACTTTCTACATCTTCTCCTACATAACCAGCTTCAGTAAGTACAGTAGCATCTACAATAGCCAATGGCACGTTTAACATTTTGGCAATGGTTTTAGCCATTAATGTTTTACCTGTTCCGGTTTGGCCAACCATTATAATATTACTTTTTTGAATTTCAATGTCATCTTCTGTTGCAGGTTGTAACAATCGTTTATAATGATTATATACAGCAACAGACATAACACGTTTGGTGTACTCTTGGCCAATGATGTACTCATCTAGAAATTTTTTAATTTCCTTAGGCTTTCGAAGCATGAGTTCCGAACTCAATTCGGATGTACCACCTTGCTTAGATTCTTCAAGTACAATGCCATGGGCTTGTTCTATGCATCTATCACAAATGTGTGCGTCTAAACCAGCAATTAATAAATTGGTCTCAGATTTTTTTCTGCCACAAAACGAACATTCTAATTCTTCTTTGGCCATAATTCCTTTTCTACTTAGTTAATTAATTGAGGGCTTAGTTGTTATTTCTATTTACTTCTTTCTTTCTAATACCTCGTCTATCATTCCGTAAGCGAGTGCTTCATCAGATCTCATCCAATAATCTCTGTCTGAATCTTTTTCTACCTGAGCATAACTCTTACCTGAATGTTGCGATATTATTTTATATAATTCTTCTTTAACTTTTAACGTTTCTCTTACAGCTATTTCCATATCAGCAACTTGTCCTTGAGTACCACTCATTGGCTGATGAATCATTACACGAGAATGCTTTAAACCAGAACGTTTTCCTTTTTCACCTGCACATAATAAAACGGCCGCCATTGATGCTGCAATTCCTGTGCATATGGTTGCTACATCCGGTTTTACAAATTGCATGGTGTCGTAAATTCCTAATCCAGCATAAACACTTCCTCCTGGCGAATTAATATAAATTTGAATATCCTTAGAGGTATCTACACTTTGCAAGAATAATAACTGTGCTTGTATAATATTAGCAACTTGATCATTAACGGCAGTGCCTAGAAATATGATACGATCCATCATTAATCTAGAAAACACATCCATAGCAACAGCATTCATCTGACGCTCTTCTATAATGTTTGGTGTTAAATTGGTTGGATACATGCTACTAATTACCTGATGGTAATATGTACTGCTTACACCTTGATCCTTAATTGCAAACTTTTCAAATTCTTTTCCGTAGTTCATATATTTTTTACTAGTTGTTATATAAAAAAAAGCGTAAAACTTAGGTGTTTTACGCTTCAAAGATACTAATTTATTCTATAAACCTTAACTGTAGAATTCCTTTACAAAGTCGTCGTAAGTGATTTCTTTTTGCTTAAGATTTGCCTCTGTTTTAAACAGTGTTAATAATTTCTGACTCATAAGTTGTTCTGACAATCGCTTCACTTCATCTTTATTAGATAAGATTCTTGCTGCTATATCATCTAATTCTTTTTCAGAAGGGTTCATTTGACCAAATTGAGCCATCTGACCTTTAATCATTTCTTTAGAGTAAGCCTTTAAATCTTCAAACTGAACCTGCAAGTTGTGATCTTCTATAAGTTTACCTTCTATCAGTTGATAGCGCATACTTTTTTCAGACTTCTCATACTCTTCCTTGGCCTGATCTTCAGACATTGGCTCTTCACCTGCAGTTTGTAACCACTTTTGAAGGAAATTAGCCGGCAAATCGAACTTGGTATTTTCAATTAGATACTCTGTAACGTCGTTAAGTAACTTTTGGTCTGATTGCTGTGCAAATTGCTTTTCAGAATCTTCCTTGATTTTCTTCTTCAATTCCGTAACTGAAGTTACTATGCCTTTCCCGAATAGCTTATCAAATAATTCTTGATCTAGATCTGCTAGTTCTCTTTCATTAATTTCAGAAATTGTAAACTTAACTTCTATATCTAAACCGTGAGCCTGATCGTGTGGTACCTTTAAATAGGTCATAAGGTCATGATCATCATTAAAAAGCTCTTTTGTTTTTAAAGTTATAACGTCTCCTACTTTAGCACCAATAAATTTTTTGGCATTGGTCTTACCTTTTAACTTATCGAGAGAAAATGTTGCATTATTGGAGATATTGTGCTCTGCATTTTCAAAATTACCGGTGATTTCAGATTCTTTGGTAATGTCTTGCTTTGCAATCAATTTACCATATTGCTTTTGAATGTGCTTCACCTGATCGTTGATCATTTTGGTATCTGCAACAATGTTATAATGCGTAATGGCTTTTTTACTCTTTAATTTTACTTCAAATTCGGGAGCAAGCCCTAATTCAAACTCAAAGGTAAAGGCATCAGAATCCCAATCTAAATCATCTTGAGGTTTTGGTAAAGGATTACCTAAAACATCTAATTTT
Source organism: Winogradskyella sp. (assembly GCA_013003655.1). Lineage (GTDB taxonomy): Bacteria > Bacteroidota > Bacteroidia > Flavobacteriales > Flavobacteriaceae > JABDIQ01. The sequence goes on from JABDIQ010000310.1 coordinate 9,507, forward strand.
TCTTCCACCAAATATTTGCCTAGCGCATCCTGCAAAAGTTTATTTACTTCATCAACCAAAACGGCTTTACCATACTGCTTTTTTACCAAGG
>JABDIQ010000325.1 GCA_013003655.1 Winogradskyella sp.
TAGGGTTGGGTATGTCTTGTCCTGAAATACGTTTACACAAACTGTAAAGTAATGTCAGGATTAAGAAGTAGTACAAAGTTTAGTTTACAATTCAAGTTAAAGATAATAGAAGAGGCTAGACGTGAAGACATAAGTCTTACGGAGTTAAGTCGTAAGTATGGGATACAAGGACATAGTACAATTAGGAAATGGATTCGTAAGTTAGAGGGTAAATCTTACAAATTGAGTAAAAAGACGGATCACGAACTAAAGCGACGAATCAAAGATTTAGAAAAGCTATTAGACCATGAACGACTTAAACGGCTAGCTGCTGAGCAGATGATAGAAGTTGCAGAAGAAGAACTTAAAATCTCAATAAGAAAAAAGTCCGATTCCAAACAATCCAACGTATGAAGGAACTTCATCCAGATTTGAGTATTGGCCAATTATGTGGACTGTTTGGAATAAGTCGACAAGCGTATTATAATAACAAGAAACGAAGCACTAAGAAGTTATTAGAAACTGATCAGGTATTAAAGAGAATAAGAGAGATAAGACTTGTACATCCGAGGATGGGATGTAGAAAGATATATGATATGATCAAAGTAGAACTTCATGCTGCTGATATTAAATTAGGAAGAGACAAACTATTTGACTTACTAGCTGAAAATCATATGCTTATACGTAATCGAAGAAGGAGGGTGTGGACAACAAACTCATATCATTCATTTAGGAAGTATAAGAATTTGATCAAAGAGTTTGTCCCATATCAAGCGAATCAACTTTGGGTAAGTGATATTACCTACATTAAGAATAATGAAGAGTTTAAATATTTATTTTTAATCACGGATGCGTACTCTAAAAAAGTGGTAGGATATAAATTTGCTCAATCATTGGAGACAGAACATGCAATATCAAGTTTAAAGCAAGCATTGGAGTCTACTAATCAAACTGAAGGATTAATCCATCACTCCGATAGAGGAATACAATATTGTTCATATAATTATGTAAACCTATTACAGGATTATGGAATCAAGATTAGTATGACAGAAAATAGTGATCCAAGAGAAAACAGTATAGCAGAAAGAGTTAATGGAATCCTTAAACAAGAATACATAGAGCCTTTAAAGAAAAATAAGAAAATGGGATTGGGTGAAATAATAGACACAGCAATATATAGGTATAATGGACTAAGACCACATATGAGTTGTGATATGAACACTCCAATAGCAGCTCATAAAATGAATGGCTCTCTAAAGAAAAGATGGAAAAATTACTACAAAGTAAAATCAATAAATATTAATTAACCTGTAAACATATTTCAGGACTAGACACTTCTTTCTATCTTTAGTGAGGATAAATGCTGGTGGATAACCAGCCTTCATCAAAAAAAGATTCATGGCTAGTCTGACAGCTCGGCCATTTCCATCATTGACAGTTATTTATCACTTCTATTACTT
>JABDIQ010000073.1 GCA_013003655.1 Winogradskyella sp.
GTATTCTACCGCTCTTTCCGCTCCAAGAGATCCAGAAAGTCTACTACCAATCTCATTAGACAAATGATCTAGCCACTGATAACTTTTACCATTGGTAAGGGACTGGGTATAAATAGTCTTAATAGCAGTCTCGTCTGTTTGTGCGTATAGATTAGATTGACCTATGAATACTAAAATGGCGAAAAATGAAAGTAATTTAAAATTAATAGGCTTATTATTCATTCTGTAATTGTTGTTTGTAGTTTTCGATATTGGCTTTTTCATCAGCGGGTAATTCTGGTTCTTTTATGTCCGTGAATTTACTCAACCTATCATATAATATTTTGGCCACCAAATAGCGTGCTGTTGCTTTATCATCTGCAGGAATGTTATACCAAGGCGCATGTGGCTTAGAGGTTTTATTCATAGCATCTTCATAACAGCGTTGGTAGTTGTCCCAAAGTTTACGTTCTTTAAGATCATCTGCTGAGAATTTCCAGTGCTTCTTAGGTTTGTTTAATCGTCTTAATAGTCTATTCTTTTGTTCATCTTTAGAAATATTCAAAAAGAATTTAAAAACAATGGTACCGTTGTCAGCAATATGTTTTTCAAAATTATTGATCTGCTTGAAGCGTTGTTCCCAAAAATCATCGGTTATATTTTCTACAGAGTCAACTCCAGGAATGTTTTCGTACATTATATATTTAGGATGAACGCGAGTAACCAAAACATTTTCATAATGTGTACGATTAAAAATACCGAACTTTCCTCGTGCTGGAAGAGCAATGTAATGCCTCCAGAGATAATCGTGCTTAAGCTCTAAAGGTGTTGGCACTTTAAAACTATGAGCTACAATTCCTCTAACATTAAATTCTTTGAATACCTCTCTAATCAAACTATCCTTGCCAGCTGTATCCATGCCCTGTATACACATAAGTACCGCATATTTAGCATGAGCATACATTGTATTTTGAAGTGCACCAAGTTTTTTACTTAAAACTCGTAACTCTGATTCGATTAAAGATTTTGAAGCATCTAAATCATAGCTGGTTGGCAAATCAGCAATATTGACCTTTTCTATGATCTTAAAATCCTCGGTTTTAACTTTTTTCATAAGTGTCTATTTATTTTGAAGCAAACAACTTAACGTCATTTTCACTAACTTCTTTTTCGCCTAAAATGATGAGCCGTTCTACAACATTTCGCAATTCTCGAATGTTACCAGTCCAGTCGTACTCTTTCAATAATTTAATGGCTTTATTAGAAAACGATTTTTTTGCTATACCCTGTTCTTCGGCAATTTTTTCAGCAAAATATTCAATCAATAAAGGTACATCATCTCGTCTATCATTTAAAGGCGGAACTTTTATTAATATAACAGCTAATCTATGATAGAGATCTTCTCTAAAACGACCCTCTTCAATTTCTGTTTTTAGATTCTTATTAGTTGCAGCAATAACTCTTACGTCGACTTTTATGTCCTTATCACTACCTACGCGTTGCACCTTACTTTCTTGTAAAGCTCGTAATACTTTGGCTTGTGCAGACAAACTCATATCACCTATCTCATCTAAAAAAATGGTTCCACCATTAGCGGCTTCAAATTTACCAGCTCTATCTTTGTTGGCAGATGTAAAGGCTCCTTTTACATGACCAAATAATTCACTTTCTATCAGTTCACTTGGTATAGCCGCGCAGTTAACTTCTACCATAGGACCCGATGAGCGTTCACTTTTTTGATGTAACCAATGTGCTACCAATTCTTTTCCTGTACCGTTGGGTCCGGTTATTAGTACTCGAGCATCAGTTGTTGCCACCTTATCTACCATGTCCTTGATATGCTTAATAGCAGGACTTTCACCAATCATCTTGTAATTTTTAGAGACCTGTTTTTTTAGTCTGGTGTTTTCTACTACGAGTTCTTTACGGTCTAGAGCAATCCTCACGGTGTTAAGAAGTCTGTTAAGATCTGGTGGTTTAGATATATAGTCAAAAGCACCAAGACGCATGGTATTAACAGCCGTATCCAAGTCACCATGACCTGAGATCAT
>JABDIQ010000327.1 GCA_013003655.1 Winogradskyella sp.
TTTATGCCTGGTTAGATCCAAAAGTTAAACTCAATTAATACTCAAAAATAAGATACTGGCAATTATCTTACATTTGTATTTCATTTAAAGAATAAGCTAATAAATTATGAGAAAACATATAGTTGCAGGAAATTGGAAAATGAATAACGATCTTCCAGAAACACAAGATTTAATTACCTCCTTAAAACGCCAAAAACAAACGTCAAATGCTGAGGTTATGGTGGCACCAACTTTCACCAATCTTTGGCATGCTAATGAATCGTTGCGTACAACTCCCATTGAGGTAATAGCACAAAACATGCATTTTGCCAAAAATGGCGCATATACAGGCGAAGTCAGTGCAGCCATGTTAAAAAGCATTGGCGTAACTACAGTGATACTAGGACATAGTGAGCGTAGAGCTTATTTTAATGAAGACGATACCATATTAACACAAAAAGTAAATGCTGCACTAGACCATGAAATGCGTGTTATTTTTTGCTTCGGTGAAGAATTAGCAGACCGTAAAGCAAATAACCACGAGTACGTTGTACAACAGCAAATTAGCAATGCATTGTTTCATTTGTCCGCGTCTGCGTACAAACATATAGTTTTGGCCTACGAACCCGTTTGGGCAATTGGTACTGGAGAAACCGCAACACCAGACCAGGCGCAAAGTATGCATGCATTTATCCGCCAAACACTAGCTGCTAAATACGGTGAAGACTTGGCTAATAAGGTTTCAATTTTATATGGTGGTAGCGTAAAACCAAACAATGCTAATGAAATATTTTCCAAACCAGACGTTGATGGCGGATTAATTGGAGGTGCATCTCTAAAGGCCGAAGATTTCTTTGCTATAGTCAATGCATTTTAGGGCGTTCCCAAACCAAAACACAAGTTTTGATTGGTCGCGCTTTCAGCAGTCGCTCTCTATGAGGAGCTCCAACAATACTTCAATCGCTAACGCAAGCTAGTTTCTGTGTAGTTAATGTAAATTTCAAAACAATGTCAAACAACATATACATTGGTTACGATTTCTCTGTAAAACCACTTCAACCAGCTACTGAAATATTGATAGCACAGCTCGGTCAAGCAGGTTTTGAGAGTTTTGTAGAAACAGCAACAGGCGTTACGGCCTATATTCAAAAAAACGACTATTATGATGAAATTCTCAAGGACATTCAAATACTAAACAGTGAAGATTTTAAGATTACATATACGTTTAAAGAGATAGAACAAACCAATTGGAACCAAGAGTGGGAACGTAATTTTAAACCCATTGTTGTAGATGATAGTTGTACGGTAAGAGCGCCCTTTCATGAAGCGGCCAAAACCAAATACGATATTATCATTGAGCCAAAAATGAGTTTCGGCACAGGCCATCATGAAACCACAAACATGATGATACAACATATTCTTAAGAATGATTTTAATACTAAGTCAGTGCTAGACATGGGCTGTGGTACAGGTGTGTTGGCCATTCTAGCCGAAAAAGTAGGAGCAACTAGGATAGATGCCATAGATATTGATGAGTGGTGCTATATCAATAGTTTAGAAAATGTAGAACGTAATGATTGTCATAATATTTCTGTGATGCAAGGCGACTCTAATCTATTGACCAATAAAAACTATGACATTATAATTGCGAACATCAATCGAAACATTTTATTGAATGATATGGCAACTTATGCAAATTGTTTAAACGATGGCGGAATGTTATTTCTTAGTGGTTTTTATAAAGAGGATATTCCGTTAATTGAAGCATCATGTAAAAAACACATGTTAAAATTGAATGAAATTATAGAAAGAGGTCAGTGGGTTTCCTTAAAATTTTTAAATTAGTACTGTTATGAGTACAAAAGAAAAACATTTAGAAGATCTTTTAACTAAAGAAGAAGTTGTAAAACAAAACGAGATCGTTCTCTTCAATGACGATGTCAACACCTTTGATCATGTTATAGACATGCTTATATCGGC
>JABDIQ010000005.1 GCA_013003655.1 Winogradskyella sp.
ATTGCAAGAGTAGGAGTACCATTATCCCAACTTGTACCATCCCATGTAGTAATAGTCGGGCAGGGTATAAGTTCAACATTGCCGTTGATTATAACACCTTTATTTGCTTCTGATGGAATTTCTTTTATAGTAAATTCACCTGTACTTTGAGCCGCTCTGTAAGCAAATAAACGAAAAGTAATTGGTGTATTTATTTCTGTTAGTGTACTTATGTCAACAGTATTAACATCATCTGTATTTGTATTAACAGGATCATCATTTATTGTTGTAAATCCTAAACCATAATCTATTTGTAGTTCAGCTCTGCCAGGACCATTGTTACCTTTAAAATAATTTAATGTAATCGAAGTAAGATTTATTTGATAGCCAGCATTGGGTGTAATACTCCACTCTAAATAGTTTGTGGCGTCCAAATCCCACGCCCAACCATTAGAAGTATAGTATGGTCCACCTACAGAAGTAATACCTGTTCCTCTGCAAATTCCAGTTGTAGTAATATTAACATTTGAATTAATTGTGCCACTACAACCATTATTTTGGACACTACTAAATGACGCTATTTCTTGTGCAGCAGTAGTAAAAGTTATAAATAATAAGATAAGAGCAATGAGGGCAAATCTAGGAGGGTGTAAAGTTACTTTCATAATTCACGTTTTAATGCAGATTGGGTTAATTAATCTTTTTAATTTTGAGGCATGTTACCTCACAAGACTTACACCGTAGATGAAGCCAAAAAAAGGCTAGAAAGCTACTGTGCTTATCAAGAACGTTGTCATAAAGAAGTTCGCCAAAAACTAAAGGAGATGAAAATGATTCCTGAAGCTATAGATGTAATTATTGTACATCTTTTGAAGCATAACTTTCTCAACGAAGAACGTTTTGCCAAAACATTTGTTCGTGGTAAGTTTAAGATAAAGAAATGGGGTCGATACCGTTTAACCTCAGAATTAAAGCAAAAAGGCATAAGCAAAGTTAATATAAATCAGGCACTTAAGGAAATATCTGAGTCTGTTTACAACGAGGTTTTTCACGCTTTAGCAGAAAAACGGTGGAATTCTTTAACAGAAACAAATATTTTGAAGAAAAAACGCCAATTTATTGATTATCTGGCTTATAGAGGATGGGAATCTCATCTCATCTATGAAAAGTTAGGTGAGTTGAGTTAAAAAAACCGCTTTTTAGAGATGCTAAAAAGCGGTTTTTTTGTACCCATTAAGATAACTACAAGTTAAAAGAAGCACCAATACTTATCATAAATTGATTGTTTAAATCCTCAGCGGCTGTCAACGTATCTGAGTCATATTTTGCTAATGGTGCACTAAGTTCTGTAAACAACCCAAATCCACTAGTAAAAAAGTAACGCGCTCCAAGATGACCGCCAAAATTCTTAAGCCCAAAGCTTAATCCAGGATAAAGATCAAAATTATCGTCAATGTTTAAGACATTTCCAATATTTGCATTAAACCTCGCTCTTAAGTCAAAACGATCTGTAAAATCAGCATTTAGTTTTTCTTCTACACCAAGAACATAGGTTGTAGAAAGTCCTAAAGAGATATTTTCACCTATGCCATAATCATAAGTAGCATTTATACCAGTACCATTTTCTTGGAAGCTGGCACCCACTTGAAATTTATTATCACCTCTACCCATATAGGCCTGAGCATTAACAAACCCTACTGCAAAGACAGCAATTAAAACAATTATTTTTTTCATTTTTTTGGCTATTAAAATTTTAAATGCAAATATACGTATTTGTTGTTTGCTTACTCCGATTTATAAAATTGCCTTATTCGTATTAGTTATGGCCTTTTTGTTTTTCCAATCAATCCATTTTTGACCTTTAAGACGGCGCATTATATTATCATAGTTTCTCATGATAAAGACATTGTAAATGGCTTTTCCTAAATTTTTAGGGCGTTTAGCTAATGAACGTAGACTCATTGAAAAACCTGGAGTAATATAAAGCATGTAATGCCAATAACCTTCTGGCATATAGAGCACATCACCGTGATTTAATTCGCATATCCAGCCTTTGGCATGTTTTAGCGCTGGCCATTTATCAAGGTCTGGATTGGAGAAGTCAATATCTTCTCGAGTAATTAACGCATGTGGTACTTTATATAAATAAGGGTTTTGAGATTGATCATAGAGAATACATTGTTTTTTACCTTCAAAATGAAAATGAAAAATATTCGCCAAATCAATATCATAATGCATAAAAGTATGAGAATCAGTGCCTCCAAAAAATAACATGGGTAAGCTTTTCATAAAGCGAAGACCAATCTCAGGATATTTAAAATCCTTTTGCAATTCTGGTATTTCTTTGAGCACATTCCATAAAAATATGCGGTATTTGGTTGGCTCTTTTTGTAAGAGATCAATATAATCGCTCATTTTCATCTCTGCATGAGCTTGATTAAAACCTTCTTTGTAGTCTACAGGCCTGTCATCATAAAGCGGAACCATTTTGTCACCAGCTACATCTTTGATATAATCAAAATTCCATTTAGTATAAGCAGGCCAATCCTTTATAAAACCAGTTATTACAACCGGTTTTTGAGGTTTATAAAATGTGTTTAAGAAATCCTCTTTGCTTATCGTTTCAACACGAGGAATTTGCTGTAGGTTTAATGCCAAAACAAGTCTATTAAATAATAAAGTTAATAAATCGTTTCTAAATAATGGTTTCTAAAATGAATTGAAACTAAAATCGGGTTTTAGTTATTTAAAATTATACCTAAATCCAAAAAGTATGTTGCTCGGAGGCATTGGTACAAACCCTGTTTCTATATAGTCTGCATCAAAAATATTACTTGCTGTAATCGTAAATTGTGTTTGTTGTAAATTATATATAATTGACGCATCTAAAACATTAAAGATAGAGCCTGTAGTACGCTCACCATGTTTATAAACAATATTTTGACTTAAGTTTTTAGTGAATTTTGTGTTTAATCTACCAATAAATTGATTTTTAAGCGTGTTTAACGAATATCGAGAGAGATCTTCATTTTGTTCTAGGATGTTATCGTCGAGGTGAGAGTAGCCAATAGAAACAGATTGCAAATAATTGTTGATTTTAAAGTTATAAGACGCATCAATTTCTACACCTTTTGTATTTACTTCTCTTATGTTAGTAGCAGTAAAAACGTCATCAGTTGCATTAGGTCTTATATAATCTATTAGATTGTCTGAATCTCTATTAAAAAATGCTACACTTGCTGATAGTCGTGGCGTGATGTATTTAATGCCAATTTCTTGAGAAAATGCTTCTTCGGGCTCTAAGTCCGCATTGCCCGATGTTACAGGATCGTTATAAAATAAGTCGGTATAAGTAGGTATTCTGTATGTATAACCTAAGTTTCCGTATAATCTTAAGTCATTAGATAATTCATATCCAATATCTAAACCAGGAAATGCATGAAATTTAAAATCTGAAAAATAAGTAAATGCAGCACCAGGAGTAATATCTAACTTACCATTGAGTAGATTAAATCGATGCTCTAAAAACATGTTGCCCATAAATCTATTACGGTCTCCAAGATTGTTGCTGCTGAGATTTATTTTAGATAAATCAATACCAAAACCAGTGACTCCTAGCTTGTGCGTGAATGAGGTATTGACTTCAGCACCTACTTTATTAGAAATATGAAAATTTCTGTAAAAATTAGGCTCAAATCGTCTCAATAAAAATATATCCTGATTGCGTCTCCAGTAAACACGCGGTTGAATCTTTAGTTTATCAGTTTTTATGGTTGTTGTAAAAGCTACTAAGCTATTTTGGGTCTCTTCGTATTCATTAAATGTAGGGTTGGTCGTATAGAAGTTTTCTGCACCAAATCGTCGTTCAAAAAAAGTAGCAATCATTTCTATAGGCAGACTACTTTTATTAAAGGTACTTTTTAAGAATACATTGGTATTGTCATAATCTGAATTATTTCTGTAACCGGCCGAAGATAGTTTTCCTACGTGCACAATGTGCGAAGAATTATCTAATTCGCCACCCAAGGTTACCGAACCATTTAACTGGCCAAAAGAACCTGCCTCAATATTAGTTGACACTGTATTTTGAAGATTTTTCTTTGTTACAATATTAATAGCACCAGTAAAGGCATTTTGTCCAAAAACTCTAGCTGCTGGCCCTTTTACAATTTCAATGCGTTCTATTACTTCTAATGGAAGTGCAGCATTCATTGTATGGTGCCCTGTTTGCGAGTCGTCCATTTTTATACCGTCAATTAGTAGTAAGGTTTGATCAAAACCACCACCTCGAATATACAGGTCTGCCTGGCTCCCTCCTGTACCTCGTCGTCTAATATCTACACCAGCTACTTGCTGTAAAACTTCAGATAATGTAATGGCAGCACTGTTTTTTATATCCTCAGAAGTTATAATATTAACCGTTCTCGAATTTTCCTTAAAGGGTAAATCTATCCTTGTAGACGTAAGTGTTATAGAATCTAATCGTTGTGCCGGAAAGTCTTGTGCGTTAATTTCAGAATTAAATAAAAATAAAGTAGACGCTATTAATAGCCCTTTTTTTAAACTCATACCTATTAGAATTTGGGCATAAAGGTAGAATTATTTTAATGTTTCAAAAGCGTATACTTAGAAAATTAGCCTATTGATGTCTGTTGGCCAATAGAGGAGGAGGTTCGCCAGTAAAAGGATTCCAACGGCTAATGGTTTTAGCTTCCATTCCTGCAGCATTAATAACAGCTCTATCGCCATAACGTTCGCGCATTTTATCAATGGCATTGCTGAGATTGAGGAATCTTTCGTTGTCTTCAAATAAATGAATTTGGTGACCACCTTCTACCAAATGACTAAAACGCACACCAATAAGCCGTACCAGGAGTCTACGATTGTACAGCTTGTTGAAGAGATCTAGTACCACAGGAATAATGCTATGATCCATGGCACTATACGGAATACGTTGCTGCTGTGTATAGGTTTGAAAATCAGAATAGCGTATTTTAAAGGTAACACAGGCGGTTAATTTATTACCACGTCGCAGCTGGTAAGCTAAATTCTCTGCCATGGCAATAACTAATCCTTTAAGTTTTGCTACATCCGTAGTGTCTTGCCCAAAAGTACGTTCTGTAGAGATAGACTTACGTTCGTGATATTGCACTACAGGCGTGTTGTCAATGCCGTTGGCTTTTTTCCAAATGACCAATCCATTTTTACCCAAGACTTTGTACATAAGATCCTTGGGCATTTCCTGTACGGTTTGTATACGTTTTACACCTAGATCGCACAGTGATTTGTAGGTTACCTTCCCAACCATAGGTATTTTTTTAACAGATAGTGGTGCTAAGAATGGTTTTTCAGTTCCGGTGAGGATTCTAATTTCGTTATTGGGTTTAGCTTCGCCAGTGGCAATTTTTGAAACAGTCTTGTTGACAGAAAGGCCAAAAGAAATGGGCAATCCTGTTTCTTTAATAATACGTTGGCGTAACTCAGAAGCTAATTTATGGCACCCAAAGAATTTGTCCATGCCAGTAAGATCAATATAAAACTCGTCTATAGATGATTTTTCATAAAGAGGCACACTTTCTTTAATAACCTCGGTAACATTTTTCGAAAATTTGGTGTAGATGCCAGTATTACCACGTAGAATAATAGCCTCAGGGCAGAGTTGTTTAGCCATGCGCATTGGCATAGCAGAGTGTACGCCAAATTTGCGAGCTTCGTAACTACAGGAAGCTACCACACCTCGGTCACTTGTGCCACCAATAAGAACGGGTTTGCCATTAAGACGGCTGTCTAGCAAACGCTCGCAAGACACAAAGAAAGTGTCTAGATCCATATGTACTATAGCTCTTTGATGACTCATGAGGCGTTTAGTTTTTGCTCAGAATATCGAGGATCTTCAATGATAGCAAGACGTTCCATCTTAGAGACTTCAATTGTTGTACAGTCAAATTCTATCATCACTCGTCCTGTAATCTCGTAGATACCTTTACCTCTAAACGGATATTTTGCGGCCA
>JABDIQ010000031.1 GCA_013003655.1 Winogradskyella sp.
CTTACAGAAACGATTGAAACAACCACAAAAATTGAACAAATTGTAAAAGCAAAGTTTCCAGAAGTTGAAAAAATTGTAAGTCGAATTGGTGTTGCCGAAATTCCAACCGATCCAATGCCAATGGATTTAGCAGATGTATTTGTAATACTGAAACCAAAAGGTGAATGGACAACCGTTGAGACAAAAGATGAACTCATCGAAAAAATGAAAGAAGCAGTGGAAATAATTCCTGGTGTGAATTATGAGTTTACGCAACCAATTGAAATGCGTTTTAACGAATTGCTTGAAGGTGTTAGAGAAGATATAGCTATTAAACTTTATGGAGAAGATATAAATGTATTGTCTCAAAAAGCAGAAGAAATATCTAAAATTATTGCAGGTACTGATGGTATTGGAGATATGAAAGCGGAAGCTACAACCGGTTTACCGCAAATGACAATTACTTATAACAGAAGTAAATTGGCACAATACGGACTTCAAATAAACACGTTAAATCAAATTGTGCAATCAGCTTTTGCAGGAGGAATAGCAGGAACTATTTTTGAAGGAGAAAAACGATTTGATTTGGTGGTTAGGTTAAGTTCTCATAATCGTAAAGACATAACAGATGTGCAAAATTTGTTTATCAACTTACCTTCTGGTGCACAGATTCCACTTCGCGAAGTAGCTGATGTAAGTTACAAAGCAGGTCCAATGCAAATAAGTAGAGATAACACCAATAGAAGAACTTATGTAGGTATTAATGTAAGAGGTCGTGATGTAAAATCGTTGGTAGGCGAAATTAAAACTAAATTAGATGCACAATTAGAACTACCTTCTGGTTATTTTATTCGTTATGGTGGTGCTTTTGAAAATTTAGAACGTGCCAGTAACCGTTTGCAAACGGTTGTACCTATTGCCTTGTTGCTCATTTTTATACTGATATATTTTGCACTAAAATCGTTACCACAAACCTTAATTATTTACATCGCTATCCCAATGGCAACCATTGGTGGTGTTGTAGCATTATGGTTACGAGATATGCCTTTTAGTATTTCGGCAGGTGTTGGATTTATTGTACTGTTTGGTGTTGCTGTTTTAAACGGATTAGTAATGATTAGTGGACTTAACGAATTAAAAGAAGAAGGAGTAACCAATCTAAAAGATAGAATAATAGAAGGTACAAAGCGAAGAATTAGACCTATTATGTTAACAGCTTTTACAGATGTTTTAGGCTTTTTACCTATGGCAATTTCAGCATCAGCTGGTGCAGAAGTTCAGCGACCTTTAGCAACTGTTGTAATTGGTGGTTTATTAACCTCTACATTATTAACATTATTCGTTTTACCTATATTATATCATTGGGTAGAAAACAAATCATTCAATTTTAGAACTGACAAAAAAGTAATAACAGTTACTGCTATGGTAGCTTTTATGTTTTTGTTGCCAATAACAGGTAACGCACAACAAATAAAAGATTCGTTACCATTTATTTCAATGCAAGAAGCAGTGAAATTGGCTAAAGAAAACTATCCAAGTCTAAAACAACGACAGCTTGAAATTGATAAGCAACAACAATTAAAAGGAACTGCTTTCGATTTTGGTACTACTCAAATTTTTACTGGTGGCGAAGAAATTAACAATGGCACAGGTATTTATACAACTATAGGTGTTGGTCAATCAAATATAGACGTGTTTGGTATTTCCCCAAAGAGAAAATTACAGGAGCAACGTATTCAGTTAGCCCAAAAAGCCTTTCAGCTTTCAGGATTAGATTTAGAATTGGAAGTTAAAAAGGCGTGGGCAAATGCCTTACAAAGTAAAAGGAAGTATAATTTATACAAAGAGTTAGATTCTATTTATGCCAATTTTGAAAAAGCAGTTGCATTAAATTATGAAGTAGAAGCTATTTCGCGGTTAGAATATTCGGCTGCCAAAAATCAAGCCTTACAGATTCAGAATAAATTTATGCAAGCAAAAAGTGAATATGCTATTGCATTACAACAATTAAATCTATGGTTAGTTTCTAATGAATTTTATACAGTTTCAGATGAAATTGATATAGAGAGCGAAATAAATGTAGAATCCTTTAGTTTAGAAGCACATCCGTTGTATACTATTTCTCAACTTCAAGTCACAGAAGCAGAAGCAAACTATAGAGCTGCCAAAGCCGAAAATTTACCAAAGTTCAACCTTCAAGGTGGCTTGCAAAAAGTAAATGGAAATTCTGGATTTTACACCTATCAAGCTGGTATTTCCATACCGTTTTTATCTGGTACAACAAAAGCACAAGTTAGAACAGCAAAAATTGATAGACAAATTGCCGAATCAAAAATGCAGTTCAAACAAAAGGAAGTACAATCTAAATTTAATCAAACTAAAGAAAATTACCAAAAATGGAAAACGTCTTGGCTGTTTTATAAGAATGAAGTATTACCACTTATTAAAGAACAAAAAACAGGAGCTTTGTTTGCCTATAGAGAAGGAGAGATTGATTACACAGCGTTTACACAACTTATAAAAGAAGCTATTCAATCAGAACTGGAAGCACAAACAGCGTTAGCAAACTATTTAGAAAGTACATTTCAATTACAATATTTTAATCAATAAGAAAATGAAAAATAGATTATATAAATTTTTAGCCATAATAATGTTATCCATTTTTGTTTCTGCTTGCGGAAATAAAGAAAGCCACAAAGAAG
>JABDIQ010000035.1 GCA_013003655.1 Winogradskyella sp.
AATACAGATATTATTGGACTTTTAAAGGAACTAATTCTGGGCCAAACGGAACTGGAAATAAAGTTGAATTCAGTGGATTTGAAGAATGGACAATGAATGACCAAGGGCTTGTTCAAGAATCAATTGGAACTTATGATGCAGAGGAATACGAAAGGCAATTAAGTGGGAATTAAAAACTGACTCTATCAACGGCTATAACCTGCCTGCCCCGATAGCATTGCGCTATCGAACACGCGGCAGGCAGGTCCATCACGCCATAGGCGTGACGAGATCATAGCCAAGACGTTGGCTGTAATTTATAGGACTCATGAAAAAACTAGTTTTTGTAGCAATTATACTTTCTTTAGATTTTCTGTCCGCACAGGCACTAGATAATCAAAAAGTAATAGAAAAATTATTTCTTGAAGGTTGGAATGAAAAAAACCTTAGTAATATCAAAGGACATATTGGCGATACTGTTTCTTTTCATTTGAATAATTATCATTTCAATACTAATGCTAATGATTTAGAACAATTAATTAATATGTGGCATGGTGCTTTCGAGGATTTCAAATTTGAAATCATAAACATTATCGAAAGTAATGACATCGTTGCCATAAATTTAAGATACTCCGGAAAGCATATTGGTGACTTCATGGGTATTAAACCAAAAAATAAAGAAATCAATGTTTCTGAAATGATGTTTTTCCGTTTCGATCATGGTAAATTGGTTGAAGCTTGGGAATTATATGACGAGAAAGGTATGTTTTCTCAAATGACCAGCGATAATCGTCCATAACATAAACAACAGCCAACAACGGCTATAGCTCATCGCCTGCTGTGACTTGGGCAATTTTCCCTACATTAGAGTTTATTAATCGATTCTGGAATGGTCTGTCCATCGAGGCCCCGGGTCATAGCCAGGACCGTTGTAGCCAATTAAATAAAACTAATCATGGATGAACAAATAAAACCCAAATTGTTTCCCAAAGCACACTTTTGGTTATTGATTCCATTCATTTTAACCTGGGCCGGTTTCTATCTTTCCTACTGGAGTAAGTTTAATGAAGCTCCCTTTCGCCAACATGTCCACGGGCTGACAGCCACAGCTTGGTATATACTTGTAATCCTCCAGCCATGGTTGATTCACAATAGACCAGCTAAATATCACAGGAAGTTAGGTATAATTGGTATTCTCCTTGCAGGTGGAGTTGTGGGTTCAGCATTACAGGTAATGCCATATCAAGTGGTCAACGAATTTCTTTCAGATGTCTTGAAGTATGGTTTTTCATTTGGTGACCTATGTGCACTAACAGGCTTTAGCTTGTGTGTAATCTATGGAATTTGGAATGCCAAAGACACGAACAAACATGCTAGATGGTTAATCTCTACCGTATTCTGGATATTATTGCCAGCCACAGCAAGATTAGTGTATTTTCCGCTGCTAATCTCTTATGAAGGAAATCCGCCTATAACTTATTTGGACTCCATTTATATCTGCCTTTTTGTGACAACAATAATCCCATTGTCATATATGATGTATCTGGACTATAGAAAAGAGCAAAAAGTCTATAAATCATATCTGTTTACGTTAATTGGAGTTACTTTTTATTCACTGGCAATAGCTCCAATGGGGAAATGGCAATGGTGGATTGATCTATGTGATCAAATCATAGGAAAAGGAATGTAAATAACTCGCTACAACAACGGCTATTACCTGCCTACCCCGATAGCATTGCGCTATCGGACACGCGGTAGTTAGGTTCCAATTAGAGAGATCTCCATTGTAGGAATTGGGATTTGGAATTTGTATTTTGGAATTTCCCGGCCGTGCCGGACTCATAGCCAAGACCGTTGGCAGTAATTAAAGAAATTGACGTCAAAAAGAAATGAACATAGAAATATTATGAAAAAAGCTATATCAATTGTTTTGTTTGCGTTAACTATTTTAAGTTGTTCTGACCATAAAAATGAGAATGGCAATCCGAACGAAATAAAAAATTTGCAAGCTGAAAAAGACAGTTTAATTAAGATAATTACACAAAATAAGTCTATTATGGAAAATCAAATGATAAGGTCGCTAACTTTTCAAGATGGTAACGCTGAAAACGCAATGAATTTTTATGTGGAATTATTTGAAAATTCAAAAATCATTAGTGTAAGTCGTTGGGAAAATGGAGCGCCCGTAGCGGAAGGAAAAATTATGCAAGCCACATTCGAACTGAACGGAAATTTATTTATGTGTAGTGATAGTCCACCAGTTCACGATTGGGATTTTTCCCCTGCTGTTTCGAACTATATAAATTGCGAGAATGAAGACGAAATGAATAGACTTTTTTCAAAGCTATCCGAAAATGGAAAAGTAACAATGCAATTAGCGAATTATGGATTTAGCCAAAAATTTGGTTGGGTTATTGACCAATTCGGAATTTCTTGGCAATTGAACTTAAAGTAAAAAATAACTACTGCCAACATTTAAGGATTAACGGCCGGGGCCGCAAGGCGTGTCCCGGCCGTTAATCCTTTGTTGAACGCTGCTCTTCGGGCAGCCTCAACTCTATGGGGAAAGAAAAATAAATTGGGTTTTAATGGGAGAGTTTCGCAAATGCGATGGCGAAGAATAGGAG
>JABDIQ010000068.1 GCA_013003655.1 Winogradskyella sp.
AAAATAAAACGGTTAAAATGCAATGTTATAATAAAAATACGACAATAAATGTATTGATAAAGTACTTGATTTATATTGAGAATATAAAAAAAATAAGTGGTTATTTTTGAAGATAACGTATCTTTGACGACATAAATTATCAATATCTTAATTTAAATTATATGAAAGATAAAATTGAAGACTTTCTTAACCTCGTTAGAGAACGAAATGGTAACGAGCCGGAGTTCATGCAAGCAGTAGAAGAAGTTGCTGAAACGGTTATACCGTACATCGCTAATCACGATATATATTACGGTAAGAATATCCTATTAAGAATGGTAGAACCCGAGCGTGTAGTTACGTTTAGAGTTTGTTGGGTAGATGATGATGGGGAAATTCAGGTTAACCGAGGATATCGTGTTCAAATGAATTCTGCTATTGGGCCATATAAAGGTGGTTTGCGTTTTCATCCTTCGGTGAATATGAGTATTCTAAAGTTCTTAGCATTTGAGCAAGTCTTTAAAAATAGCTTAACCACTTTACCTATGGGTGGCGGTAAAGGCGGCTCAGACTTTGATCCTAAAGGAAAAAGTGATAATGAAATTATGAGATTTTGTCATTCATTCATGAGTGAATTATTTCGTCATATAGGTAATGATACAGATGTACCTGCAGGTGATATTGGTGTTGGCGGACGTGAAATAGGGTTCTTGTTTGGTATGTACAAAAAGTTAAAGAACGAATTTACTGGTGTGTTAACTGGTAAAGGATTAACGTGGGGTGGATCTTTAATAAGACCTGAAGCTACAGGATATGGCACAGTATATTTTGCTAAAAGCATGCTTGAAACCAAAAGTGATAGCTTCAAAGATAAAAAGGTGGTTATTTCGGGTTCAGGAAACGTGGCTCAATACGCTGCGGAAAAAACAATTCATTTAGGTGGTAAAGTACTTACCATGTCAGATTCTTCAGGATGTATTTATGATGAGGACGGTATAGATGAAAAGAAGCTAGCATTTATAATGGATCTTAAAAATGTGAAGCGTGGACGTATAAAAGAGTATGTGGATAAATATCCTAACGCTATGTACGAAAAAGGTAAAACGCCTTGGCATATAAAATGCGATATTGCGTTGCCATGTGCTACACAAAATGAATTAGAAGGGGAGGATGCTGAAACATTACTAAAAAACGGATGTATATGCGTTGCAGAAGGCGCTAATATGCCGTCAACAAAAGAAGCTGTTGAGAAGTTCCATAAAGCAAAAATATTATTTGCACCAGGAAAAGCCTCAAACGCAGGAGGTGTTGCAACATCGGGTCTTGAAATGACACAAAACTCATTACGATACAAATGGACTAGAGAAGAGGTGGACAAAAAACTAAAAGAGATTATGAATGATATTCATCAATCTTGTTTGGAGTTTGGTACCGAAGAAGACGGATACGTAGACTATGTAAAAGGTGCTAATATAGCTGGCTTTGTAAAAGTGGCAGACGCTATGCTTGCACAAGGTGTAGTTTAGATAAATTGTATTTTATATAATATGAAAAGCTTTCATGACTATACGTTCATGGAAGCTTTTTAATTTACCATATATGATTGCACCAATACTTTCGTTAGTAATAGATATATTTGAAACAAATAAACCATGATGACCAAACGAATATATGTTTTTATAGTTGTTGCACTTTCTGTGTCCTTTTTTGGCGGCGCACAGAATTTCTCTACGCTATGGGAATCTCACTATTCATACAATAATGTGGTAGATGTGGTAAGTACAGACGAATATTTATATGCTGCCTCTGAGAATGCCATTTTTATTTACGATTCATTTAATGATGATATTAGCACAATTACCACAGTTCA
>JABDIQ010000078.1 GCA_013003655.1 Winogradskyella sp.
GTGTTATTTATAAAGATTTTGCGCATTCACCGAGTAAAGTAGAAGCAACAACCAAGGCCGTTAAAGAGCAATATCCTAACCGAACCGTATTGGCATGCTTAGAGTTACATACCTATAGTAGTCTTAACGCTGAATTTTTGGAGGAGTATAAAGGCGCTTTAGATGCAGCGGATGAGGCGGTTGTATTTTATTCGCCGCATGCCGTAGAAATAAAGAAACTTCAAAACGTAACTGAAGCTCAAATTGCCAAGGCTTTTCAACGAAACGATCTTAATATATTTACCAACCCAGAGGAATTTAAGACGTATCTATTGTCTCAGAATCTCAAGAATAAAGCGCTATTACTTATGAGCTCTGGTAATTATGGTGGTTTGAATTTAGACGCCATTAAAACGCTTGTTTAAATCGTTAAGAACCAGCGATAGGGCTCCCAAATATACCAACAGCCATCTCTGCCCAAAGTAGTGCTACAAGAATAATTATAGCAAGGATTAAAAGGCCACGTTTGTTAGCATTTTTAATATTGTCTTTTATAAAATATATGAATAAGCCTGTTCCTATAATGAGAGCGCCCGCAATTAAAAAGTCATTAAGTTGCCAATTAACTTCGGTAGTAAATTGCATTGCTATTAAAGGTATAAGCAATAGGCCAGAGGTAATGATTAAAAGTAAAGAATAACGATTTTTAAGTAACATGATTGATGAATTTAGTTCAAATATTTATACTAAGATACTAATTATGATGTAATTACGTATCGATTATTTAGTTTTCATTTATATGTAATTTTCTATCGTTTTAAGAGTAGCCTTGAGTTTATTTAAGGCCAAAGGCAATTTTATTCGATCGTATTTATAATAGTTTAATGTTACTCCAATTTTACTTTAAAAAATGTAATGGTCCGCTTCCATGCGAGATCAGCCGCTTCCTTGTTAAACCGTGGTGTGGTGTTGTTATGAAAACCATGGTTAACACCTGGATAAACATACGCTTCGTGCTCAATATTGTTTGTTTTTAAAACGGTTTCAAACGCAGGCCAGCCTTCATTGACTCTTGTATCTAATTCTGCATATTGAATTAATAAAGGCGCTTTTATTTTCGCCGCATCTTCATCTGCTGGTTGTCTACCATAAAAGGGTACTGCAGCAGCCAGATCGGGTAATCTAACGGCCATCATATTTGAGATCCATCCGCCAAAACAAAAACCAACAACGCCCACGTTACCATTACAATCAGGATGATTTTTAAGATAATTGTAGGCAGCTATGAAATCTTCAAGCATCTCGTTACGGTCTCTTTGTCGTTGAAGTGTTCTACCATCATCGTCATTTCCAGGATATCCTCCTAGTGGAGATAAGGCATCAGGTGCTAAACTTATAAATCCATCTACTGCCGTGCGCCTGCCAACGTCTTCTATATACGGATTGAGTCCCCTATTTTCGTGCACTACAACAACGCCACCTACTTTTGTTTTAAGATCTTTAGGTTTAGATAATAGGCCTTTAATAGTGCCACCACCTTTTGGTGACTCATACGTAATATAGCCCGATTCTATACGTGGATCCTCTGGTTTTACTGTAATGGTGTCCTTGTAATTTGGTGACATAAAACTAAGTAATGAAGGCACTGTTAATCCTCCTACTGCAAATAATGATAATCGTTCTACAAATTGTCTTCGATCTAATTTGTTGTGTGCGTAATCATCATAAAGATCAAAGACCTCTTGGCTAATATCTTCTTTTTTTAATTCTCCCATAATGTTTTTAAAATATGTTATCTAGAAATTGTCTTATACTGGCTTGATTTACCTTAATTAAGTGTTCTCTGGCGGCTTTCATATCACTAGACTTTTTGTCCTGAGAGAGTTTAAATTTACCTTCCCATTTGGTGATTTTTATTTCAAAACCAACAATATAATTTACAAACTTTTCCATTCTAGGATTGTCTGGATGAAGTATATACTTTGGTTCATTGCCTTCTAAAAACTCTGTCATACGAATTATACTGTCTTTTATGGTTTGATGATCGTTTATCGCTTTTACGGTTCCGTTGAGATGAACCTTAATATAATTCCAAGTAGGTAATTGTGTTGTAGAATAAACACTAGGTGAAATATAACATTGTGGGCCATGAAATAACACGGCAACTTCAATATTGTTTTTAAGTAGCTCTGTTTGCGGATTGTAAATATCAATATGCCCAATGAGTTTGTCCTCTTTAATTATTAATGGTAAATGTGTAATAAGTGGTTTATTATTCGCTACAGAAATAAGCGTGGCTAGAGGATAAGTTTTAATAACCTCTATCATATGCTCCTTATCGTTATCTTGATGATGTGGTGGTGGATATTGCATGTTGTTATACGCCAAATTGTCTAAGATGATGATCTAGATGCTTATACTGCATTTTGCCCCATTGCTCTTTTGTGAGTTTACCAAAGGAAGGATGATTGTGCCAATCTGTGCGATGGCGCTGGTCGTTGAGTTCGTTTAATAGTTTAAGTAAATGTTCTTTTTCAGTGCTTAAATCTTTGTAGTCCTTCACTCTAAAATCTGGAGCAGTTGGCATATTTTTTCGCCAAAGTTTATCATTATACATTGACTTTTTAAATAATAAATTAATGATATAATTGGGTTTTAGATTGTAATCTTCTTTTTGTAATATCACATTTAGCGGAATTTGACAATGATGTAACATTTGGGCTGCCGTCATCTTTCCCCACAATTTCTTAGAATGATTGTCAATTTGTGCAACTCTCGATATAATTTCATCATAAACACCTTCCTCAAAAAACGATTTCATACAAGATTAATTTACGTAAGATTTATTCTGAAATTTACAATTTTTTATCTTTAGAGCATGTCAGAGAAATCAAATTCATTTTCTATTAAAAATTGGTCTCAGGATGATCAGCCTCGTGAAAAATTACGCGATAAAGGAAAATCCATTCTAAGCGATGCAGAATTGGTGGCTATTTTAATAGGATCAGGAAATAAAAATGAAAGTGCTGTAGAACTATCTAAACGTATTTTGGCCGCAGTAGATAATAACTTAAACGCGCTAGGTAAATGTTCAATAAAACAATTAATGCAATTTAAAGGCATCGGTGAAGCCAAAGCCATAGCCATTGCGGCAGCTATGGAATTGGGTCGGAGAAGACGTTTGGAAGAAGCTATAGAACTTAAGTCAATATCCTCAAGTCGTTCCGTATTTGAAAACATGCAACCAATAATTGGAGAACTACCGCATGAAGAATTCTGGATTTTATACTTAAACAACTCTAACAAGATTATTCAAAAGAATCAACTTAGTAAAGGTGGAATAACGGGTACATTAGTGGACGTTCGTTTGGTTCTTAAAAATGCATTAGAGGTTGGTGCAACGGCATTAATCTTAGTTCATAATCATCCGTCTGGTACCTTAAAACCTAGCGTAGCGGATAAAGAAATAACTAAAAAATTGAAGTTAGCCGCACAAAGTTTAGACATTCAAGTTCTTGACCATTTAATAATCACTGAGAATGCCTACTTTAGTTTCGCCGATGAAGGCCTCATTTAATTTTATTAATGTTATTAGTCTATTCTCATAAAATAACTCCAAGATTACGTTACACCTTTAAACATATTTGTAAGCGTATACTCCTAATAGATGTAGACTTTACCTCAAAGATTGAGGATTTTATTGCGCACGATAGTATTAAGATGTCTTATACCAGACAACCTCTTAGTAGTGAGATTTTTATTAAAAGTCATGATCTATTATTTGAGCAAGGATT
>JABDIQ010000084.1 GCA_013003655.1 Winogradskyella sp.
AGGTATTTCGTTTTCCTTACAAAAGGAACTATTTTTAATAGTATATGAATAAAAAACTACACAGATGCGGCTGGTGTGTTGGTGATCCTTTATATGAGGCATACCATGATAACGAATGGGGTGTGCCTGTTTATGACGATGATATGCTTTTTGAATTTTTAATATTAGAAACCTTTCAAGCCGGATTAAGTTGGATAACCATTTTACGCAAGCGCGAAAACTTTAGACAAGCTTTTGATTATTTTAATTATAAGAAAATTGCCAAGTACTCCGATTCTAAAATTGAGGAACTTTTACATAACGCTGGTATTATTAGAAATAAGCTTAAGATAAAAGCAACTATTACTAACGCTCAGGCTTTTATTAACATACAGGAGGAGATAGGATCTTTCTCTGATTATATTTGGAGTTTTGTGGATGGCAAACCTATTAAAAACAAACTACATTCTTACAAGGATGCGCCTGCAAACACACGGTTATCAGATACTATTAGTACCGATTTAAAAAAACGAGGTTTTAAGTTTGTGGGTAGTACCGTGATTTATGCTCATATGCAAGCTACTGGTATGGTCAACGATCATGAAGTCAATTGTTTTAGATACAATCAGGTCTAAACAAGATATTTTAAGAATTCAGATCGAGGAATATCCTTAGCGCCTAAACTTTCTAAGTGATTGGTATGCAATTGACAATCTATAAGTTTATAATTTTGTTGTGTGACCATACTTATAAATCCGTATTTACTGGCATTACTCACTTTTGTAAACATACTTTCACCACAAAAAACGCCATTCCCAAGATCTATACCATACAATCCACCAACGAGGTCATTGTTTTGCCATACCTCAACAGATTTAGCAAATCCTAGATTGAATAGATTGGTGTATGCCGTAATCATTTCTTGTGTGATCCATGTACCAAGTTGATCTTTTCTATTAATCTTAGAGCAATTACCTATCACGTCATTAAACGCTCTGTTATAGGTAATATTAAACGCCTTACGTTCTAATAATTTGGCCATGCTTTTTGAAATCTTTAAATCCTCAGGAAATAGAACAGACCTAGGATCTGGCGACCACCAAAGTAGAGGTTCCTTGTTTTCAAACCATGGAAAAATTCCTTTACTGTACGCATAGATCAGTCGCTCTACGGATAAATCGCCACCCATTGCCAAGAGTCCTTCTTTTGTAGCCTTATCTACTTCTGGAAATTCTATTTTTTCTGTTAAATAGGTTATCATTTTATAATGGGTATATAATATTTGTCTGCTGTTAAAAGCACTTTAATTATTTGAAAATCGAAGATTTTTTGCCATATTTGATATGACCTTTATGTAATAAATTTTGTTCATCATTGCTTTTTTTTGAGTTTGTTTTTAAAGGTCAAACCTAAAACCAAATTACTAAAGTCCTGATTTAAGATCAGGGCTTTTTTTTAAAATATAAGTAGTCCCAAAACATAAACAAATATTCCAACTATCATTAAGATAAGGGTGTATGGCAAAATCTCTTTGGCTTTTAGCTTAGTAATTCCTAAAAGCGGTAATGCCCAAAAGGGTTGCAACATATTTGTGATTTGGTCGCCATAAGCAAGCGCCATAATAGCCTTAGGCAATGGTACACCAAGTTTAAGGGCACTTTCTATTATAATTGGCCCTTGTATAGCCCATTGGCCTCCACCACTAGGAACAAATATATTAACCA
The DNA here is from genome assembly GCA_013003655.1 of Winogradskyella sp. Classification (GTDB taxonomy): domain Bacteria; phylum Bacteroidota; class Bacteroidia; order Flavobacteriales; family Flavobacteriaceae; genus JABDIQ01. The sequence goes on from JABDIQ010000084.1 coordinate 1,704, forward strand.
ATCCTGCACTAAAAAATGTAAATATGGGTAAGGTGGTGCTTGTAGCAATAGATACAAAAAAATCTGAAATCATAACTACTAAACCTGTACTCTTCATAATTCCCATGATACCAAAATAAAGCGGAAATTGAATGAGAATACCTGATGCGCCCTTTATAGCTTCCTCAACACCTTTTAAGAAACTTGCAAAATTACCATGCAGAATTATGGCCAGTCCAAGCATAAAAAAATTGAGCATATTTGGTGTAATCTGCAAGCTTAATAAAGATGTGTAATACTGATAGAAAAAGGCCACTAAAATAACACAACCAAAAGCTATAGCTAATGGTTTAGAATGGTCTAATTTATCGGTATCATTTTCCGTAGCATCAGCATTGGAAGTAAACTTATACGATTTTAAACTCAAAGGAGTTGATGCGGTTCGTTTTGCCAATCTTACAAATGTAAACGGCACTACGACTAATAAGATGAAGAATAAAATAAGATTCCAGTAACTGAAAATTGTAGTATCAAAATTAATACTTTCTGGCAACATAGCTATAATGTCAGCACTTGCAAAATCTTCCATTAATGATTTTAAATGGCCGCTTTCAGCCACTTTAATAGGTGCAGAACCACTAATGCCACTGTGCCAAATCATAAATCCTACGTAACCAGCAGCACCCACTAATGGATAGTTTAACTCTATGGATTTAGATTGTGCATACTCACCCACTTTTCTGGCTAATATAGCACCGAAAATTAAGCCAAGTCCCCAATTAAAGAATGAAACCAGCATTGTACTTACACTTACCAATACGACCGCACTGACAGTACTTGTTGCAAATTTGGTAAGTCTCAATATCAGTGCATTCATAGGCCGGCTTAAAACTAAAATATGGCCAAGCACTAAAATAAGCATCATCTGGTATGCGAATTCTAATAAGGCAGTATTCCAAATACCTTCTTCCCAATAAGACAGCACGTTGAAAAACTTATTACCATTAATAGCTTCTGGAGTAAAGAAAAATGCAACACCAATAGTAATTAGCGTAAGAATAATAGCAATGGTAAAAGGTGAAGGAAGATATTTCCTAAAAAATGTTTCTATAAAGGCGGTTATGCGCATAAAAAAGACCTGTTAAAGTAACAGGTCTAATGTAATTTATTATTATGATAATCTAAAACGGAAGATCATCATGATCGTCTTCATTCAATTCCCCAGCAGGTTCAAAAGCATCTGATGGTGGTACTGGTGGCATTTCTGGATTAGCATTATCAGCTTGAACTGCTTCAATTCTCCAACCTTGAATAGAGTTAAAATATTTGGTTTCGCCCTGAGGGTTTACCCATTCTCTACCTCTAAGATTTATACTAACCTTTACCTGTTGACCAACTTGAAAATTATTTAATAATTCAGATTTATCTTGAACAAATTCTACCATAAGGTGCTGTGGATATTGTTCTTCCGTTGTTACTACTAATTCTCTTTTTCTAAACCCATTACTCCCGAATGTTTGAGTTTCACCAATCATTTTAATTCGTCCTTGTACTTCCATTTGTTGTAATTTATAATTGTAATTTAATATGTTTTTGTTTTAAGATAATAATATTTTCCATGCGCTATCTACATCGCCATAACTCAAGTAATTACTCGCTATTTTATGCTTCTTACGGTGAGAAACAGACTTTATATCTGGATATCTCTCACCTGTTTCAGCAATAAATTCATCAACATCTTTTTTGCTCGGTAAGGCTTCAATATTAGCTAGCATACCTAAATCGTTGCCCGTAAGAATCATACTATTTTTAACATGATCTGGCATGGCATCCACACCAATTCCTAAAGTTCTTAAAGGTTTCGGAATCTCAAAAAAACCGGCTTTTGCACGGCTATAATAATTACCTCCCGCTCTTGCCACTGGATCTAGCTTTACCTGATCTATAATACCCTCTTTAGTTAAGATTTCGTCAGCAATATGAAATTTTACGATTTCGCACAAAATTAAATTGCCTGCACCGCCTTCTGTTCCAAGTTTAATAATATCATTTACTTTACACTCAAACTGTACAGGAGATTCTGCTACTCTAAAAGGTTTTACAAGATCTGACTCTAACATTGACAGACCCGCTTTTTCAAACTCATTGACTCCCTTAGGATATTCTGTACTGCTCAGTGACATTTGTTGTACCATATCATAATTCACAATATTGATTACAACTTCTGGAACTTCCTCTACATTCTCTAAGGTGTGTTTTGTGGTATTGTTAGTAACTCTTCGTGCTGGTGAAAAAATTAAAATTGGCGGATTGGTACTAAACACATTGAAATAACTGAACGGCGATAAATTAGGATTTCCTGCCTTATCAATTGTACTCGCAAAGGCTATAGGCCTAGGCGCTACAGCACTCAGCAAATGACCGTGCAATTTCCCTGTAGAGAGGTCCTTTGGCAAGTACGAAACCATATATTCAATTAGTTTGAACAAAGGTAAATATATTAACAGAGCTATAAAAACGATTTCCGTGTCTTGTCGTACAATAATATTAACATTAATACATTATATTTAAAATTGAAATTTAATTGAAGCATGCGCTTTACTGCAAATCAAAATCTAGTTCGCTGGATTATAATTATTTCTTCCTTTATTATTATCTCATTGATTCTTTGGAACACCTATGTGTTTTTCCAAAATTTTAAGAATGAGGAGCGCCGCAAAATGAATAATTGGGCGTTTGCTCATAAGGAAGTAAATAGACCTAGGGATCTTAATGCAGATATAGGTGAATTACCATTAGAGATTATTTCTAGTAACTCTACAACACCTATGATTACGGTTAATGAATTTGGTTCTTACGACGTTAGAAATATTGATGAAGAAAAAGCCCAAGACACGGTTTACCTCAACAAACTAATTGAAAAATTTAAAAAAGAAAACAATCCTATCGAGATACGATATCAAGATAAAGTACTAGCTACTTTATATTACGGCAATTCGCCTTTGCTCAATAAACTAAAGTATTATCCATTAGCACTTCTTCTTATCATACTATTATTTGCGGCAGTGGTCTACTTTTTTTACCGAAGTTCTAAAAATGCCGAACAAAACAAACTATGGACAGGTATGGCTAAAGAGACAGCTCATCAAATTGGCACGCCACTGTCATCACTTGTTGGTTGGACCGAATTATTGAAATCTCAAAACATTAATCCCGAGTATATAACGGAAATAGAAAAGGATATTGATAGATTACAAACCATTACTGAACGCTTTAGTAAAATAGGCAGTGCTCCTACCTTAATAAAAACTGATATTGTAGAAGCTACCACTCAGACTTTTGATTATTTAAAATCTCGTAGTTCAAAGCTTATAAATTTTAGTATAACTACACCGAACCATCCTATTTTTGTTGATCTTAACAAGCAATTATTTAGTTGGACCATTGAAAATTTAGTTAAAAATGGCATTGATGCCATGAAAGGTAAAGGAGATTTAAGACTAGAACTCACAGAAACAGACAAGCAAGTCATTATTGACATTACTGACACAGGTAAAGGCATACCAAAAAATTTATTCACTCGAATTTTTGATCCTGGATTTACCACTAAAAAACGCGGTTGGGGATTAGGTCTCTCCCTAGCTAAACGAATTATTAACGACTATCATGATGGTAAAATAAAGGTGGTATCGTCTGAGATCAATAAAGGCACCACATTTCAAATAGCCTTAAACAAATTATAATTACTTAGTTATAATGGCTGGCAATAGAGGTTGCTATATACTGAAACTCCTCATCAGTCAACTTAGCCTTTGAAGTAAACCTTGCGTTCTCCATAGTATGAAGAGGTATTAAATGGACATGAACATGCGGTACTTCCAGCCCAATGACTGACATTCCTATTCGTTCGCAGGGCACAGCTTTTTCAATAGCTTTTGCAACTTTGCGTGAAAATTTCATTAATTCTAAATAGGTAGTCTCGTCAAGATCAAAGATCTTGTTGACTTCTTTTTTAGGAATACATAGTGTATGCCCTTTAGAGTTTGGATTAATATCTAAAAAGGCCAAAAAATCATCCGTTTCAGCTACTTTGTAAGAAGGTATTTCTCCTGAAATGATTTTAGTGAATATGCTAGCCATATTTAAAGATACATTATAAAATAATTTAAGCGATAATCAGCTATTAAGAATGCTATCTGGTAATTTCTAAAATATCAAATTTCATAGTGCCATTGGGCACATTAATTTCAGCTACATCGCCGACAGATTTTCCAAGCAAACCTTTACCTATTGGCGAATTAACAGATATCTTCCCTGCAGCTAAATCCGCTTCACTTTCTGCCACAAGCGTATAAGTCATTATCATTCCATTGGTCTGGTTCTTAATTTTAACCTTAGATAACACTAATGCTTTTGTATTATCTAGTTGAGACTCATCAATAAGTCTGGCATTGGCCAAAGTTTCCTCTAGCTTCGAAATTTTCATTTCTAGCATGCCTTGAGCTTCCTTGGCAGCATCGTACTCAGCATTTTCACTTAAGTCTCCTTTATCTCTAGCTTCAGCAATGGCCTGTGAGGCTTTTGGACGCTCCACATCTTTTAAATGATTAAGTTCTTCTCTTAATTTTTTAAGGCCTTCTTCTGTATAATAAGATACTTTACTCATAATTCTATCGTTTAAAACGTAACCTTTGTATTCAAAATATCCCGAAGCGTTTCGGGACAAATTAAAAAAATCCCGCTGTCACGAGATTCAGAATTCAAATATACAAAATTTTAACCTAAGCTTTAATTTATTGTAAATTGGCACGTAAAATAACCTCATGAAAAAGTTAGCCCTATTATTCATTTTTTTCTTGTGTTTAACCTGCAGTAGAAATACCATAGATCCTAATTGTAATTTTCTGCTCAATGTAGGTGTCAATGTATCAATTGATTTAAATCTACCACAGTACAACCAGCTTCAGTTTCCTGTCAATGCGGTACGATTTGAAGGGCAAGGCAATGCAGGTATTATTATTGTGCGCGTTAACGAGAGTACCCTAAGAGCGTGGGATGGCGCAGACCCAAATCACATCCCTTCTTCTTGCTCACGACTAGAGATCAATGGTCTTAATGCAACTTGTGGTTGCAGCGATGCTAACGAATACAGCCTAATCACAGGGCAACTCCTTGGTGATGAACAGCTTCCTTGTGGACTTAGGGAGTACAGAGTAGAAGCAACAAGTAGTAGCTCTTACCTCATTACCAATTAAAAATTGAGCGTTAGTCCTGCTAAGAAATTAGTAGTTGCCTGCGGATAAAAACCTGCTCCTTCAACAGTTTGTATGGTTCCTGGATTGGTAAAATCATCATCAAACGTAAAGTAATAACCGTTACTCACATATTTAGTATTGAATATGTTATTTACCAAGGCTGAAAACACTATAGAATCAAAGATGCTTTTGGTTTTAATAGTGTAAGTAACGTTAAAGTCGTTTACAAAAAAGCTGTCTAGCCTTGCCAGTTCTGCTTCAGTATTGCTCATAAACTGTTCACCTACATACTTACTTAAAATTGACAATTGAAGATCTTTTACAGGCCTGTATACAACGGCGTTGGCAGCAATAATTTCAGGTGAGAACGAAATATCTGTTCGCCCAAGATTAACTAACTCCCCATCAAATGAAACGATAGTTTCAGTATTTTTATTAGAACTTAAAGTAAGGTTAGGTTGCAATGTTAAATGAGAGGTCACAGGTATTACGGCTTCTAATTCTAAACCTAATCTGTAGCTATCGCCACTATTTGTTCTAATTGGGTTGCCTACATCATCAAGTTGTCCAGAAAGTACCAACTGCTCATTGTACAACATAAAATAGGTGTTAGCATTAAAGCTAAAATTTTCCTTTTGGTATCGCCATCCTAATTCAAAATCATTAAGTTGCTCTGGATTAATATCTGAGTTAGCTTCAAAATCCGTGCGGTTAGGCTCTCTGTTAGCTCTGGCATAAGACAAATAAAGATTATTAGATTCGTTTAGCTGATAAGTAACACCTACCTTAGGATTAAAGAAGGTGAAATTCTTGTCTACTTCAAACGGAATAATATCAGAGGACGTACCTGTTGTTTTATACGAAACATCTCTGAGTTGAATATCTCCATACAAACTTATGTTATCGTTTAATCTAAAATTGGCCTTGTTAAATAACGAAAGGTCATTTTTAATACTGTTACCATCATAATAACGATCTCTTATCTCGCTTTTACTTGCAAATTCTGCCCAAATAACTTCACCAAAATGATCGCCATCATAATGACTATAAGACCCTCCAAAGATCATATCTAATGTATTGGTCTTGTAGTTAGCGTTGGCATTAATAACATAAAAATTATTGTCTAGCCAACGACGACGAATGAGATCTGTAGTCGTTACTTCTTCACCATCTACTGTAAGTGGTGTAAATCCGTAGGTTTCAAAATCATCATCTTCCCTAAATTGCTCAAAATAACCTCGCCCGAATGTATAATTTAAGCCTATGGTTGTGGACCAATTATTGTTGAAGCGTTGGTTCCAATGCAATTGATAGTGGTCTTGACTATAATTATCAACTTCATTATCATAAAATTGAATATTTCCGTCATCATCTGTATAAATACCTGAAGGATTGAACGTCCTGTCCGAGGCAAGCGTTTCTGCGTCAATACCATACCAAGATTGATAGGTAATTTCATTTCCTCCAAAGACGATTGCTTTTATTAAGGTATTATCTGCCACATAAGCAGCCTGCATGAAATAAGATTTTAGATCTGCCGT
>JABDIQ010000091.1 GCA_013003655.1 Winogradskyella sp.
TATATGATCTTACCAATGGACCATCAGGCGATGTAGCACTCGGTGGATTGGTATTCGTTGTAAGATCGTACTGTTCCCAAGTAAATGTATGGGAGCTTGTGCCATCAATATCTGTGGAAGATCCTGTAAGTTTAAATGGCGTATCTGCCGGAATTGTATAATCCGTGCCTGCTAATGCTATTGGCGCTGAATTACTTGTAGCGCTGGACGCTGGGCATGGACCTGAAGTCGTAACATGATTCCATATTTGTTCTAAACTTTTCTGATGAAAATAATCGTCACTATTGTTCTGCACATTTTCTGGAGCACAAATACCAGCATAAGCCATTATAGTAGTACCACTTCCTGGCTCATATGCGTTTGAGGCTGTCCTGTTGCCACCACCACAACTTCCGTTGTCGCTATTAAAAGTGTGTGGCGCTCCAAATTGATGTCCCATTTCGTGAGATACGAAATCTACATAAAAAGGGTCTCCTGTAGGTGAGCCCAGTCCAGTAACTCCACCGGCTTTTATAGAATTAACACATGATGACCCTAAAAAGGCCACACCACCACCACCAGTACTAAATACATGGCCAATATCATAATTAAGGTTGCCTATAGTGCCATCAACGGTGGTTTGATTTTCAGTTAGCATTGTACTACCTGAATTGTTAGTGTAAGGATCTGTTGCGCCATTTAAAAAGATCAATTGATCATTATTAGCCACCATAGTCATAGTTATGGATAAGTCTCTTTCGTAAATACCGTTAACTCTTGTCATCGCTATTCCAAATTCTGTCATTACGCTTCCAACGGTTCCACCATGAAATTGTGCGTATTCACCTGTACAGGCTAAGGCCAATCTAAAGTCTCTCAACAATCCGTCATTGGCATTTCGCTGAAAGCTTTCTAAATCACTTCGGTTAGAAAAATTTGATTCTCCTATAACGTCGCACTCAAACTGGTTGTTAGACGCCTTGATGCCTTGTTTAGCAAAAACAGTATATGTATCTCCTCCTTCTGTATACGGATTGATAAATTGTGTGCCTTGTTTGGTGTTGAGAATCATACCATGAAATCCTTTTGGAGTTATACTAAATCTTATAATTTCAGATGGGTTATCAATACCTTGACCAATATAAGATCTAATTTCTGGATATTTCGCCTGTAAGTCTGGATGCATTACTGATGCTTCTAAAACGCTAAAGGCATATAACCTGCCATCCTCCAATGGGAATTCTAATATTGCAGCATTAGTGCTATTTCGATTGCCAACGTACAACAATTGTTGTTTTAGTTTTAGCATGTTCAACTCAAAAAATGATTCTTTTTTTGGTTCTGCATTTCTTTCAGCCGCACTTAATGTTATCTTTTTTTGAGCGTTAGAAGGTGTCCAAATCCCTTTGTTGTTCTGAGAATAAGAAAGCATTGAAAATAGAAAAACTGCACATAGGAGCAGCGGTTTAGTGTAAAATTTCTTCATAAGTTTAAGTATTATGCATTAAATTTAGTTGGTATTTGGTAATCTCCCAAATATTAATTCTTAAGATTAATAACTATTCTATGATATTTAAATTCAGTTCTATAGCGCTACTCTTTTTTATTTCATGTGGGTCAAGTCCTAAAACTACCGCAGCCCATGAAAAAAAGACGGTCTCTATAGAACAATTAAATTGCCCTGATGACGGATTTTGTAATATTGAACTTTTAGAGAAGAAGAAACCAGAACTCGCTTTTGACGAATTCAATAATTCCTACTTAAACTACTTAGATAGTCTAAATTCAACTATAATATTTGAATATAAGAAAGATCAAGATCCTAGAGTTATGGATGGTGGTTATCGTGAAGAGCTAATTATACCTATAAACGATTCTCTTTTAATCGATGGTACTGTTATTGATTTAAGTGATCACCAAATATATTATGGCAGATTCTGTTTTTGCCGAGGACAATCCGGTTATTATGTTATTAATGATGGTCAATTGACAATTAATAAAGTATCTGCTAATAATTTTAGTATAGAACTTCAATTTTCAACAAACGAGGTGCCACATGTATTAAAACATATTAGAATGTATTTGACCTATTAAAAAAGACACCCATGTGAGTGCCTTTTAAAATAATTGCATATGCTTAAGCCTTATTCTATGATAAGCTTTTTAGTTGCAACAAGGTTGTCTTGAGTTAATTTCACTAAATACAATCCAGATTGAGCTTCTAAATCAATAGTTTGGTTAAACGAAGTATTTATCTCGTATTTGTTATTAAAAATAATCCGTCCTCTAAGATCATAGACCTCTACCTCTATTGGACTGTTGCTAATAAATTTTGAAATTGATACCGTAAACGTTCCGCTACTTGGGTTTGGGTAAATACTCAGAGCATTTGATAACTCATTGTCTTCAACACTAAGGTTGGCTTGTATTGCAAAAGGTTGTGAATTAATATTAAAGAAAATATTACCTACAGCTTCTACAATGATTCTGCAATCTGCGGCATCTACATTTGGAATTGTTACAACCGCTGAGCCATCATTTGGCGTAGACTCTAATAACACCGTATCGAATGTTACGCCTGCGTCAGTTGAAAGCAGAATTCTCACATTGGCTGTATCAATTCCTGAGCCGGTAGTTCCAGCAACATTCCATGTTACAGTCTGTGTGGTACCACCATCATACACAATATCTGGTGAATTTTGAGAAGTCACTCTAAAAAAGCCTGTTTGTAATGTGCTGATAGCCATATCGTCTACAGCAATTTGCCCTCCTCTTGTATCATTATCTCTAACTGTTAATTTATAAGTAATTGATCTTTCTTGTAGTGTTAAAACTTCCCACTGCGTTGAATTACCATCAAACTCAACTACATCTGATAATTTTGGTACATATCTAATATTGGATGTGTTAGGAGGAAATGATCTTACTAAAGGGCCTTCGGTTGAAATATTAGAGGGAGGTCCAGATTGAGAAGGGCCAAGATCATATTGTTCCCAGCAATATGTATGTGTGCCTATACCATCATCATCAGTTGAAACACCAACTAATTTATATGGTGTGCCAATAGGTATAATATAATTAGGTCCAGCTTCTGCTATAGGAGCTGTATTCCCGCTAGGAGTGGCCACGGCACAGGTAATTCCGCCAAAGGTGATATTGAACCACATTTGGTCTAAACTAATCTGATGAAAATACAAATCATTAGTATTTATAATATTTGAAGCAGAAGCACAAATACCGGCATAAGACATTACCGTAGTACCTCCTCCTGGCTCATAAGCAGTTGATGCCGTTGCAGGATTTGCACAATCATCTGCATTATAGGTGTGAAAAGCACCATATTGGTGACCCATCTCGTGTCTAATAATGTTTTCGTGTACTAATCCTTCTGGGATATTGAAAGTTCCAGATATTGCTCTCGCTTTATTGCTTGTTGAACAAACAGACGGTGTTGCTGCTAATCCACTTCCTGCTGTACACAACATATGGCCTATATCATAATTATTATTTCCAATTCTAGAATCGATATTTTGTTGACTCTCATTAATCAGTACACTTGGGCTATTGTTGGTTAAAAAATTATCCTGCAAAAAGATAATACTGGTGTTGTTAGGTATCAGCGTCATAGTTACCGACATGTCATTTTCAAAAACCGCGTTAACTCGAGTCATTATACCTACCATTACACCTAAAATGTAGTCTTTCTTTTCAGTGTCTGTAGCTGTTTGAAGTCCTGCTTGATCTATGTGATATTCTGAGTATTCTTGTGTGCACGCTAATGCTAGTCTAAACTCTCTAAGTTGCCCGTCATCAGCATTGCGATAAGAAACATTTTGTCTTGAAAATTCATCTATAAACTCTTGTTCTTCAGTTAAGCAAGTGAACTCACCCTCTAAATCTGTTATATCTGATATGGCGTATGCCATATAATATTGTCGGTCTTTAGTTACGCCGTCGATGTATTGAGTTCCAAGAGGTGAATTTAGAATTATAGCGCTAAATCCTTTGGGTGTAATACTAAATCTTGCTATTTCTGACGGTCGTTTAGTGTTGCGGCCGATGTAAGACTGAATACTTGGGTGCGCTTCCTGCAGTTCCTCGTGCATGATAGACGCTTTTAAAACTTGATATGTTTGTAATGAACCATCAGCATACGGTAAGTTGAGTAAAATACCTTGATCTATCGTTGCGTTTTTACGGTCATGCGCATTAGACAATCCTTCTGCAATGGCATCAAAATTTAATTGAAAATACGCAGCTTTAGTAGGGTTTGAGTCTCTTTGCCATTGTGAGCCAGTTATATCCGTCGCGGACGCATTGTTCCAATAATTGAGTGATTGTTGGGCAAATGAAATATTTGATATAACGAAAATAGCCGCGATTAATGCTGCCAAGTAATTCTTTTTCATAGTCTTTATTAAAGGATTAATACAATTTTTCCTTCAATATAGAGAATAGAACGCACATGGTGAAAAAATTAAGATAATGATAAGATTTTGCGTGTTAAACTGAAAAACTCCAAATTAAATTTGGAGTTTTTATCTTAGTCTTCAGATTGTGGTTTTAGTTTAAAATCTTCCATAAACTTGGTAGTGTAATTACCTGCCAAATAATCTGGATGCTCCATTAATTGCCTGTGAAACGGTATTGTGGTTTTAATACCTTCAATTACAAACTCGTCTAATGCTCTTTTCATTTTATTTATAGCCTCTTCTCTTGTCTGAGCTGTAGTGATCAATTTAGCAATCATAGAGTCGTAATTAGGTGGTATGCTGTAACCGGCATACACATGCGTATCTAATCTTACTCCGTGACCACCAGGCGCATGCAAGACGGTTATCTTTCCTGGAGATGGCCTAAAATCATTATATGGATCTTCTGCGTTAATTCTACATTCAATAGAATGAAGGTTTGGTGTATAATTTTTTCCTGAAATTGGAACACCTGCTGCCACAAGTATTTGTTCTCTAATAAGATCAAAATCAATAACTTGTTCAGTTATTGGATGCTCTACCTGAATACGTGTATTCATTTCCATAAAATAAAAGTTTCTATGCTTATCAACTAGAAACTCAATGGTGCCTGCACCTTCATATTTAATGTACTTTGCTGCCTTAACGGCTGCCAGACCCATTTTTTGACGGAGTTTATCAGTCATAAATGGTGATGGTACTTCTTCCGTTAATTTTTGATGTCTTCGTTGAATAGAGCAGTCTCTTTCAGAAAGATGACACGCTTTTCCTTTGGAATCACCAACAATCTGGATTTCTATATGTCTTGGCTCTTCAATAAGCTTCTCCATATACATATCGTCATTACCAAAGGCAGCTTTTGATTCTTGACGCGCAGAATCCCATGCTGCTTTTAGTTGCTCTGGCTTCCATACAGCTCTCATACCCTTACCTCCACCACCAGCAGTTGCTTTTAACATAACAGGGTATCCTGTTTTTTTAGCTAACTTCTCGCATTCTTCAAAATCTTCTATAATGCCATCACTGCCAGGTACACAAGGAACACCGGCAGCTTTCATTGTAGCTTTTGCTGTTGCCTTATCTCCCATTTTTGCAATCATATCAGGAGATGCGCCAATAAACTTAATATTGTGCTCTTCACATATTTTTGAAAATTTAGCGTTTTCTGATAAAAATCCATATCCAGGGTGAATAGCGTCTGCGTTTGTTATCTCCGCGGCAGCTATTATATTAGACATTTTTAAATAGGATTCTGAACTTGGTGCTGGACCAATACAAACGGCTTCATCTGCAAATTTAACGTGCAGACTCTCTTCATCGGCTTTAGAATAAACAGCTACGGTCTTAATACCCATTTCTTTACAGGTTCTTATAACTCGTAGAGCTATTTCGCCTCTATTTGCAATTAATATTTTTTTAAACATAAATTCTTCAAATTTTCAACATTCAAAAACCATTAAGTCCAAGGACTTTGATAGGTATTGAAAATTGGGATTTATATTATACTGGATCTACTAAGAATAAAGGCTGATCGTATTCTACTGGTGAAGAATCGTCAACTAACACTTTTACGATTTTACCTGATACTTCAGACTCAATTTCGTTAAATAGCTTCATTGCTTCAATAACACACAGCACATCGCCTTCTTTTATTTCTGTACCCACCTCAACAAATACTGGTTTGTCAGGAGAAGGTTTGCGATAAAATGTACCTATAATAGGAGATTTTATTGTAACATATTTAGACGTGTCATCGGCTGGTGCGTCTGGTGCTGCAGGCTCAGCACTTGGTTGTGGTGCTGCTGGTGCTGCTGGAGCAGGTGCTTGCATTACTGGTGCTTGGGAAACTGGTACCTGTTGTACGTAGGTTGTTTCAGATTCTTGACCTGTTCGTATTGTTATCTTTACATCATCCGTTTCTAGCTTTACTTCGCTTGCGCCAGATTTTGCAACAAATTTAATTAGGTTTTGAATATCTTTTAAATCCATAATTATGAGATATTTAGTTAAGTTAGTTTATTTATTATTGTATGCCCATTTAAAATAAATGGCTCCCCAAGTGAATCCTCCACCGAAAGCCGCAAAAATAAGATTATCTCCTTTTTTTAATTGAGATTCGTAATCATTTAAAAGTAGTGGTAAAGTGGCTGATGTTGTATTGCCATATTTTTGAATATTCATCATCACCTTTTCTTCTTCTAAATTTATACGGTTAGCTGTAGCGTCAATAATTCGTTTATTTGCTTGGTGCGCAACCAACCAAGAAACATCAGAATTGGTTAGATGGTTTCGTTTCATCACTTTTTCTGTGACATCTGCCATATTGAACACTGCATTCTTAAAAACTGTTTTTCCATCTTGAAACACATAGTGCTTACCTTCTGCATAAGTAGATTCATTTATAGGATATGAAGAACCTCCATAGGTGGCCTGAAGAAACTCTCTGCCAGATCCGTCGCTTCTTAACAACTCGTCCTGTAAGCCAAGCCCTTCATAGTTGGGCTCAAATAACACTGCGCCAGCGCCATCACCAAAGATTATACAGGTTGCGCGGTCTTTGTAATTTATAAATGAAGAGTTCTTGTCTGAACCAATTAGTAGAACTTTTTTGTATTTTTTAGATTGTATATAGGCTGAGGCTACAGACATTCCATAAAGGAAACTTGAACATGCTGCCTCCAAATCAAACGAAAAGGCATTTACCGCGCCTATCTGTGTTGCCGTGTAGGCCGCTGTGGATGCAGCTTTCATATCGGGTGTTGCTGTTGCAACTATTACGAGGTCAATTTCTTTAGGATCTATATTATATTTCTTAATAAGATCTTCAGAGGCTTTGATTGCCATAAAAGACGTTCCTTTGCCTTCTTCTTTAAGAATGCGTCTTTCTTTAATTCCTGTTCTGGTTGTTATCCATTCGTCGTTAGTATCGACCATGGTTTCAAGAAGCTGATTTGTTAATACAAACTCTGGTACATATGCTCCTAAAGCCGTAATTGCCGCGGTGATGTTACTCATTATCAGCGTTTATTTTATTAAATGTATATAAAAGTCCCAAAATTGCATCAATTTTAATCGTTTTTTGTGAATTTTGGTCAAAATTTATACAAATTAAACCGTTTTTAAGCTTATTAAGAAATTATAACAAAAAAAACGCTCATTAGATGAGCGTTTTGTTTTATGCGTGCATAATACTCTTATGCTAAATTTTCTTCATTTTCAGAGTTATCAATAAGCACTTGACCTCTGTAATAAAGCTTTCCTTCGTGCCAGTGAGCTCTATGGTATAAGTGTGGCTCGCCAGTTGTAGGGCATGTAGCTATTTGTGGTACAGATGCCTTATAGTGAGTTCTTCTTTTGTCTCTTCTGGTCTTTGATATTTTACGTTTAGGATGCGCCATCTCTATTTTATTTATCCGTTAATAGTTTCTTTAAATTATTCCAACGTGGATCAATATCCTCGTCTGTTTTTTCTTTTTCAGTATTTGGGTTGAGTTCATTTAATCTATCGAGTATATCAGATTTTAACGTGCCGTCTTCTACACCTGGATGAACTTTTTTAGCTGGTATTGCTAAAATAATGAGTTCGTAAATGTATTGCGCCACATTAATTTCATACTCACCGTGAGGTAAAATCAATATTTCGTCATTTTCATTATTAAACTCTGATCCAAACTTTACAACTAAATCAAATTCATCTTCGATGTGTAGACCAAAAGGTTCATTTGTGATGTCACAGTTAACGTTAACTGTTCCTTCTGCCATGAAGTTTAGCTCTAACAGTGTAGACTTTTTTTCTAGATTTAGATGTAAATCTATGTTTACATCATTAAATTCTTCATACTCAAAACATTCAAAGAACGTATTGTCAATTTGATAATCAAACTGATGTTTTCCTAATTTTAAACCTACAAACGGTATTATATACGTTTTTAATGCTTTCATTAGGGTGCTCATTTTGAGCCTGCAAATATATAAATTCTTTTCATAATACCTTACGAATACTAGCAAAAATAATACTAGGGAATTATGTAGAAGTTTCTAAGGGCATTTTAGAATACTTTGCATATTCTTTTCTGTTTCTAAAAATTTGTATAGCATGTCTTATGGCTAGTTTAAAGGATGTTTCATCAGCCGTGCCTTTGCCTGCAATTTCGTATGCTGTGCCATGATCTGGTGATGTTCTTACCTTGTTCAATCCTGCAGTATAATTGACACCTTCGCCAAAGCTGATAGTTTTAAAAGGAATTAGTCCCTGATCATGGTATGACGCTATGACGGCATCAAATTGTTTGTAGGTGTTAGATCCGAAAAAGCTGTCTGCTGAATATGGACCGTAAACTAATTGACCATCTTCTTGTATGGATTGTATGGCAGGTCTAAGAATGCTGTCATCCTCATTGCCTATTACACCATTGTCTCCAGCGTGAGGATTTATTGCTAAAATTGCAATCTTTGGTTTGCTTATTCTAAAATCCTGTTTTAAAGAAGTGATAATGGTATTTACTTTCTCATTTATTAGTTTGGTAGTGATGTGGTTTGAAACCTCTTTTACTGGAACATGGTCTGTTAATAATCCAATTTTTAAGCCTTCGGTAATCATAAACATCAAACTATTACCCTCTAATTCTTTTGCCAAGTAGTCTGTATGACCTGGAAAATTAAATTTATCTGACTGAATATTATGCTTGTTGATTGGAGCTGTTACTAACACATCAATTTTACTTTCTTTTAATGCTTTAACCGATGCCTCCAGCGACTTTATGGCATATTCACCAATAGTAGGGTCTTCTTTTCCAAATTCAATCTTTACCTTCTCTTTCCAAACATCAACCACATTAATTTTGCCATGAACCACTTTATGATTAAGATTAGTCTTAAAAAAATTAACCTTACTATTAAAATGATTCTTAAAGTAGTTGAGTGTGCTAACAGATGCAAATATTACTGGTGTGCAAAGTTCTAAAGAGCGAGGATCCTCAAAAGCCTTGAGAATAATTTCTGGCCCAATACCATTTTGATCTCCTATTGATATACCAACTATTATTTTTTGTTCTTTTTTCATATTGTTTTTCAATAGTAAATTAAAGGATATTATACCAAGTGGTATTACTTTTGTATTTAATTGGAACAAAATTAAACAAATAAACGCAGAACATGTTTACAGGTATCATTGAGTCTATAGGTATTATTGAGAAAACTGAGAAGGAGTCGGAAAACCTTCATATAACCGTAAAAAGTGATCTAGCAAAAGAATTAAAAATAGATCAAAGTGTGGCTCATAATGGTGTTTGCTTAACGGTTGTTCATAAAACTGATAAGTTCTACAGCGTTACCGCTATTCAAGAAACTCTAGATAAAACTAATCTTGGGTTGTTAAAAGATGGTGATGCTGTTAATTTGGAACGAGCAATGAAATTGGGCGACCGATTAGATGGCCACATAGTTCAAGGCCATGTAGATCATACCGGCACTTGCACATCTATTGAGAATAAAGATGGGAGCTGGATTTTTTCATTTAATTACGACTCTTCCTTAAATAATATCACAATAGAAAAAGGGTCAATTACTGTAAATGGTGTTAGCCTTACTGTGGTAAACTCTAATATTAACTCCTTTTCTGTTGCAATTATACCATACACTTACAAGCACACAACTTTTGGCAAATTAAAAGTGGGTGATACGGTAAATTTAGAATTTGATGTTATTGGTAAGTATGTAAAGCGCCTTAACGAATTACGAGTTTAAAGCGTTTTATTAGACATCTGTAAACTCTTATAAATTCCGTAAATAATAGCGACAAGAGATAACACTACTAGGCCACTATCAATAGGAAGACCTGGTGGCGGAGGAGGCATTGGAGGTGGTGGTCCACTTCCTTGCGCAACTATAGTAGCGCTTAAACTACAGAGCAGTATTGAGGCAAAATACCGTTTAGTTCTCATTTAGTAATTTCTAAAAGATTCCTTTATCTAATACCGTTTTTATTAAGATAAATTGAAGTGTCAACAATAATTTATAAATAATTAAACAGTAATTTTTTAAATTTCGTATTCGTCTATTGTTTTTTGTTTAGAGGGATCTTTTTATTCTTTAATGAATTCAAAAATATAAAATATAACCAAACTAAAAAATTTTAAAGTAACTATTTTGTCTTTAAAACGCATATTTCTTCGATAAAGTGCCAATAAAAGTTAGGAAATTGTTATCTTTTGTAGTTGTAATTATTACAACAATGAGTGGTCAATTCTACCAAAACAAACGACATCTTAATTTCTTAATAGATAAAAAAAGCCAGTCTTTGATAAAGACTGGCTTTTGGTGGTCCCACTTGGGCTCGAACCAAGGACCACCTGATTATGAGTCAGGTGCTCTAACCAACTGAGCTATGGGACCAATGCGGCTGCAATATTACTACATATTTTAATATACCGCAAAAAAATTACTTATTATCAGTTCTTTCCTGGCACAATTCAATCAATACGCTATTTGTAGATTTTGGATGAAGAAAAGCCACGCGTTTATTGTCAGCGCCATTTTTAGGTGTTGCATTAATAACTTTGAATCCTTCGGCTTCAAGTCGTTGAATCTCGTTTTCAATATTTTCTACATCAAAAGCTATATGATGTATACCCTCACCCTTCTTTTCTATAAATTTTGCTATTGGACTATTGGGGTTTGTGGCTTCCAAGAGCTCTATCTTTGTTTCTCCTATTTTAAAGAACGATGTTAAAACGCCTTCACTCTCAACGCCTTCTGTTTTATAATGTGCTTTACCCAGAAGCGCTTCAAATAACGCGTTGGATTCATTTAAATTCTTTACAGCAATGCCAATATGTTCAATTTTATTCATTTTGATTTTTTAATTATTTTAAGATAGCAATTATGTGCTTTAAAATTAAAATTTTCTTACTTTATCGTATACTTTTGCACTATGGAAAGTAATAGACAGAAAAAAATCGCAGGAATCTTACAGCAAGATCTGGCCGAAGTATTGCAAAGAGCTGCTAGTTCTAGCGGACTTAAAGGTGTACTAATTTCTGTATCTAAAGTAAAAGTAACCTCTGATCTGTCAATTGCTAAAATATATATAAGCATTTTTCCTAATAAAGAAGCTGCCGCTTTATTAGAAGGTATTAAAGCTGGAAAGCCACAAATAAGACATGAACTGGCGCAAAGAACGCGCCATCAGTTAAGACGAATGCCTCAATTAGAGTTTTTCATTGATGACTCTTTAGAATATATAGATCGTATTGAGCAGTCGTTAAAAGGAAAAGAGAATCCACTTGAAGATGATTCTCTTCTTCAAAAACGTAAAAAATCGTAATTGAACTTTTCTCTTTATATAGCAAAACGATATTTATTTGCTAAAAGCAGAAATAACGCTATTAATATAATGACGCTCATAGCGTCTTCTGGTATTGTAGTAGCTTCAGCAGCTTTGTTTATAGTACTTTCTGTATTTGCAGGCCTAAAAGATTTTAGTTTACAATTCTCAAATTATTCAGATCCAGATTTAAAAGTTCTTCCTATTTCAGGGAAAAGGCTGTTATGGACTGACGATGACAACTCAACGTTGATAGCGCTCAATGGAATTGATCGCCTTTCACAAACTATAGAGGAAAGAGCTATTATAAAGTCTGAAAACAAAAACCTTCTTGCAACGATTAAGGGTGTGGACTCTAATTATATTAGCGTCACCCAAGTAGACAGAATGGTTACTAAAGGACAATGGGTTACAGCCGGTAGCAACGAGGTGGTGTCTGGATGGGGAATTTCTAATTCATTATCCTTTGGAGTGTTCGATTTTTTAAAACCGCTTACACTCTATGTTCCAAAACCCGGAAGAGGACAATTAAGCTCAATCAAAGGCGCATACAATTCCGTAGTTGTTACCAATGTAGGACTATTTGATATTAATGAACAACTCAATAATGAAATTATTTTTGCTGATATTGAATTAGCTAGACAGTTGCTCAATTATAGCTCTAACGAAATAAGTAGCTTAGAGATTAAATTACATCCTGAGGCCGAAATTGAAGATGTAAAAACCATTATTAACAATGCCTTTGAAAATCGCGTGATTATTAAGGATAGACAACAGCTTAATGATGCGCTTTACAAAATGTTGAATACCGAGAATCTGGCTATTTATTTAATTTTTAC